>NZ_JBHJTF010000036.1:0-49821 GCF_042267565.1 Lysinibacillus sp. NPDC056232
GTAGGATGCTTTACATACTCTTCAAAAAGCCAGTTCATAGCTTTTTTAAACCCTTCAATACCTGAGGTAGTCTGTATCATAGAGTGCCATTGTTCTTTCAATTGATTTTGAATCATTGACAGTACTTCTAGAAAGAGCTCTTCTTTTGTTTTATAAAGCCTGTAAAAAAATTCGGTTGATATGCCAACTTCATTAGTAAGTGTATCGATGCAAGTTAATTTGTATCCTTTCGTTTTCCAACTCTGAGCACAACTTTCACGTAACTTTTGTTTAAGTAATGGAATATCTTCCTCAGAAAAATTTTTAGCCATTAGATCGGTTCCTCTAATTAGTATCATTTAGATCAGCCCCTTTCATTTCGTACTTTAATTGTACGAATCGATTGTCTCTTTTTTCTTACTCATTCCTTACAAGTTTATTAATTTTACAAAACGATAGTTGAGCCAAATGAAAAAGTAGAAAGGGTTTAATCAAGCTGAAAAAAGCCCTCCACATAAGATTGTGGAAAGCAATATAAATATTTTTAGTCGAAACTTGTCCTTCTAAATATTTAAAGGGAGACAAGCTTGCCTCCCACTTCATCAAAATTTAATATAGGGCACTTTATCAAAACCCCCGCCTCGTGCCAATACTTCTACCGCCGTCATTTTCCCAACGATCAATGTCCCAAACAACATCTTCCACGCCGTCATGTATTTCTCCGCTAGGAAGGGTACCGATTCTAACTATAGAAATAATACATCATCCTTTTCTTATTAATTTCGCCTTGGCGTAATTGAGTCCAGATTTTGAATTGTGCCAGCACAATTCAAAATCCATGACATCCACCGGAGGCTTTATCTTCATTCAGTAGATGTTTGACTGAATGGAGATAAATATTTCTTATTTTTATATTATGTAATGTTATTTGTTTTGTTCATCTCCAAATATGGGAGTTGTTTTTAAGCTAATAATCCAACAGCCACAGAAAATAAACCATTTCTATGGTTGCATACGCTTTAATATCGATAATATGCACTATCATAAAAATACCAAAAATTATTGCTGCTGGAACAAGTGCTGGAATTTCAGGGAATAAGAAATCCACATATCCTCCCATACCAATCGCTACTACTGGTCCTGCGATTATATATTGTAGAAGCACCCCGATTCCCGTAATAAAACCTTCAAATCTTCCCATAGCTCCCCTTGCAAAAGAATAAGGGCCACCTGCATGTGGTAATATTGTAGAAAGTTCAGAAATTCCTTATGTCATAGTAAAATATATTGTCACTATAAGTAATGTTACTATTAACATACCTAAAAAACCAGATTCACCTAGGTGCTTTTTTATTTCGTTGCCTTTTCTAAAATACTAAAAAAATCGCTATCATTTAGAATTACATAGTATTCAAATTGTCCGTCTGGTCTAATGATATTCAGTAACTTCTCATCTGAAGCAACAAACATTGGAAATCCTGTATTTAATGTAATATTGATTCGATAATCGTAATTACCTGAAACAACTTTTACTTTTTTAAATTTTGCATTTTTAAATGCCCCTATAAGTTCCTGTTGCATTTCTTCAATTGGTGTGAATATGTCCTCTGTTTCTACATCGATACTCTGATACCCACCATAACAAGCAATAAAACTACAATAAAAATTCCTATTTTTTGGGATTTCCGAATTATCATCCCTATATCGACACCTTCTTTTTTATTCTACTTCAACTAAACTCCCCCTTTAGTTGAAGTAGAAAAGGCACTACTTCTTATTGAAGTAAAGTACCCGTTACACAAACTTATACTTCTTTTTATTTTTGAGGGCGTTATTATATACGAAGTTCTACAAACTGACTGTATTTTTTAGTTTAAGAACCTTTTTATACTTAATATAGCAAGCTATTCTCCAAGGAATTAAATAACAAATAGCAAGTAAGAAAATTAGCACATTGAGTGTACCTGGTTCGATAGTAGAAATATGTTGTCGAAAATAATAACGTAAAGCAATTATAATGGCGAAAGTAATTATAAAAGCAGGACTTTTCTTAGCATAAATTAAACCATCATTTCGTATTTCATAATCTGACCATAAAATAAGAGGAATAGAAAAACCCACTCCTAAAAAAATTGCTATAGATAATTGAAGGTATGTGACGTTCCCAGAAGCGTTTAGAAAAAATGAAAATCCTGGTGTTAAAAATAGAAGAGGAAGAATTAATCGCACTCCTCTGCCTTTGGTTGGTTTGTACATAGAACGGATTCTGCGAACTAAAATGAACAATCCAATAATTAGAAACATAGAAGTAGCTGGTATTGCAGTTTGCATAAAAACCTCCCTGAATTATGTTTTAATATTTCTATTATTACATAAATTTCAACTAAAACTACGTTTTTCCTTATATGTTAGTTGAGTAAGACAAGATAAAACAACAATCATTACGAACAGAATCATAAAAAATAGACTAAACATATTATATATATAAAATATGTTTGGTCTATTTATTTACATACGTATGAAGGTTTTCACCGTAAGATAACTTATGAGTATGTTTTTTATAAGAAAGAGTGAAAGCTTTGAGGGGCTAATAAGATAGAAACTTTCGTTTTATATTTTTCCAACCTAAAAATTCTTTTATATATTCAGCAGGTGTTATGACAAGTAAGCTTTTAAAATCTTTGTAATAATGTGAAGGATCATAGTAACCAT
Source organism: Lysinibacillus sp. NPDC056232 (assembly GCF_042267565.1). NCBI lineage: Bacteria > Bacillati > Bacillota > Bacilli > Caryophanales > Bacillaceae > Lysinibacillus > Lysinibacillus sp. NPDC056232. Next base: position 2,692 of record NZ_JBHJTF010000036.1, read on the forward strand.
ATTGGTCAATGTTTACAGGTGTCTCTTCAAAAGAAAAATGTTGAAGTAAGAGTTGAATACGTATGAATTTACTTAGCTTTTTTGGTCCAAATCCAGTTTTTTTGTAGAAAAGTTCTCGGATATATCGCTCAGAATAACCTGTTTTATGCTGAATTACATCTGGTAAGAACAGCCCATTATTTTCAATAATAGAATCAAAACAAGTAGCGAATATTTCATCACCCAAGCTTTTTTCCTTTTTTTGAGAACAAAAATACTCATTACAAATCTGCACTCTTTGTTCGAAATCACCTGCTTCAAAAACAGCTTGTATAAATTTAGAGTCTAGTGTGCAGCCTATTTCAACATTAACAAACGGTTGTTGAACAATTTGTTTTAATGCGCAATTGTATTGAATAACTGTTTGTTTTGGATTTAGACGAACACCAAAATATTTACCTTTTGGGGTAAATGAATAAATTTCACGAGTAGTCGGGGTATTCCCTAAGACAACCTTTTGATCTTTGCCAATGTAAAACATTAAATCTTGGCAAGCATCAGGAATAACATGAATATCACTATTAATGCCTATTGGTTCAAACTCATAATAAAATAGTATATCCTGGTTTAAATAGCTGTTTGGAGTCAGTTCTCTATAAGAATACGTTTTTTGGACCAATTCAGGTTGGATTGGATAATAGCTACTCAATAAGCCGCCCCCTCACTTCACTCTTAGGTAAAATTAAAAGAATCCTTGCGCCTGTTCATTGTAACTAGCTAAGACACATTTAGTTGATTGATACGATTCTAAAGCTTTTAAATGATTTTCTCGACCGACGCCTGACTTTTTGTAGCCGCCAAATGCTGCACCAGCAGGGTATTGGTGATACGTATTTATCCAAACACGTCCTGCTTGGATCTCTCGACTTGCTTTATAGGTAACGTTTGTATTACGTGACCATACAGCTGCCCCTAATCCATACATAGTATCATTTGCAATTTCAATCGCTTCCTCGAAGGTTTTAAACATAGTCACTGCCAATACAGGACCAAAAATTTCTTCTTGGAAAATACGCATTTTGTTATTGCCTTTAAAAATAGTTGGTTTAATAAAATAACCCTCTAAATTATCAAGGTGATTTTCGGCGCCACCGATTAAACATTCTGCGCCATCTTGTTTGGCAATTTCAAAATAAGAAAGAATTTTTTTATGTTGTTCTTCTGAAGCCTGTGCACCCATCATTGTTTCAAGTTCGAATGGATCACCCACTTTAATTTGCTTTACTCGTTCAATGGCTTTTTCCATGAAACGATCATAAATAGACTCATGGATCAAGGCTCTAGATGGACAAGTGCAAACTTCACCTTGATTTAAAGCAAACATAACTAATCCTTCAATCGCCTTATCTAGATATCCGTCATCAGCATCCATGACATCTTCAAAGAAGATATTAGGAGATTTGCCACCTAACTCTAGTGTAACAGGAATTAGATTCTCAGATGCATATTTCATAATCAGTTTGCCGACAGCTGTAGAACCCGTAAAGGCCACTTTGGCAATACGTGGACTTGAAGCTAACTCTTTCCCTGCCTCTACACCAAAACCATTAATGACGTTTAATACACCTTTTGGTAATAGGTCTTGAATAAGTTCAACTACGAATAAGAATGATACCGGCGTTTGTTCTGCTAATTTTAATACAACACTATTTCCTGCAGCAAGTGCTGGCGCCAATTTCCAAGCTGCCATTAAAATAGGAAAGTTCCATGGAATGATTTGGCCAACTACACCAATAGGTTCTTGGAAATGATAAGCTACTGTATCCTCATCAAAAGGTGTCACTTGCCCTTGTTGTGCGCGAATGGCACTTGCAAAATAGCGGAAATTATCAATTGCCAATGGAATATCAGCATACATAGTTTCACGAATCGCTTTCCCATTATCCCAAGTTTCTACCCTTGCAATTTTTTCAAGGTTTTCTTCCATACGATCAGCAATGGCTAGTAAGATACGTGCCCTTTCTGCTACGGGTGTTTTCCCCCAAGTTTTTTGGGCTTCATGAGCGGCATCTAATGCTAGCTCTACATCTTCTTTTGTTGAACGAGCTACACGTGTAAATACTTCTTTCGTGATAGGCGTAATATTATCGAAATACTCTCCATTTACAGGTGCTACCCATTCACCACCAATAAAATTGTCATATTCCTTTTTGAATTGAATGCCAGATTTTTCAATATTCGGTTTAACATTTAGCATAATTATCGACCCCTTTAATGATGATGTTGATGCTGTTGTTCTTCTTTTGCAGGTACCTCATGTTGAATCTCAAAACTACTTAATACTAGTACACAAAGCATTAAACCAGCCACAATGTAAATATGCTTTGGAATGGCTTTTATAAAGATAGGAAACATCTCACGATTCCATACACCGATAGAAATGATAGCACTTACAATAAACATCATTGTAAAAAAGATAATGCTTAACGTTAAATATTGGGTGGTCATTAATGTTAGCATCGCGCCCATCATTGCTCCCATAAAACTAGATCCTACACTTTCCATGAATAGGTACATTGGTAAGCCTATTGACAGTAAATAGCCTAATGCAATAGAAATAATAATAGATGCTATTGCACCTAGTACCATATCCGGAAGCCAGGTAGCCATATTCATCCCAACAGCAGTACTCATGGTCATAGAAATCAGCATTATACAGCACTTGGCCATGCCATGATTAGCAAAACGCTGTTTTAATAAACGGTTAGTGATTACCGTAAAAGTAACAATCACCAACATGCTTAGGAATGGTAGCATCTAATCACTCCTTTAAGAGTTTTATTGTATATGACAAGACGAGGTTGTGTGACACTTCTTGTCCGGTCTAGGAACGTCTATTGCTGGGTTTCGATCAAAGAATCCAACTGGTTTCAATTGGAAATTGATGTATGCAGTTGGCATTACAGGCCAATCTTCAGGGCGCGGGATATGATGATGGCCCATTGTGTACCAAACGACGATATCTTCATCATCAATTGAACGGTTTTTCTCAACGTATTTTGGAAGTCCATCTCCTCCAGCATGTTGATTTGGATACATACCTGTTGCATATTTTTCATTTTCATCAAATTGCGTAACGTGTAAATGGTGTTTGAGGAAACCAGCACGTTTCATAACGCTTGCTTCTTCATGAGCAAATGGGAAGCAATTTTCGCCAGGCAAAATTTTATATCCAACAGGTTGATTCACTCGGTTAAGTGAGTTTTTATTGATAATTTTCCAAGTACGCTGCGTTTTTAAATCTAAATTACGTAACGCTTCCTTCTCCGTTTTAAAGATACGTGAAAGAGGATAGAAACCATTGGCATTCGGATTGTGTTCTCCCAATGTTTCTGATACTGTTTCTGTTTCAACTACTGAGTTATTTTCACCGTCTAACATCGTATCAAGTCGGAAATTAAAGAAGTGTTGATGATGTGATGCGTTTAATCCTGGAGAAATCTCAGATCCATATTTTGTTTGGATGCCATCTTCACATGTACCAGTGCTTAAAATACCTGTTAGTTTGACTTCAGCTTCAATCGTACCGTCTTGGTAGAAACTCCAATAGAAGCCGTAATCATAATTTCCAACTGTACAGAAAAATGAAATCACTAGTCGACGTGAGCGCCGTACTTCTACATGACCTGTACGCCAATCTGTATGTTTCCAACCAATCCCGTAATCTTCTTCGTGTAAGCAAATCGCATTTTTGATCGTACGCGCATTTCCTTTAACATCAGCTACAACACCATCAAAGTATTGAATTTCGCCTAAGCAGTCGCAACCTAGTTCTAACGAATTGGCTAATTGACCCATTCCATATTCACCAGCATCAAAGGCATTTTGTGTGTTATGCGAAAATGTTGGTTCACCATAAGGGACAACCATTTCTGATAATGCTGCACGATAAAGAACTGGACGATCCTTGCCTTTGTCATGGTAATTAATTGTGTATAATACAAGGCCCTCACGTGGTGTAAATCCATAGCGGAAACTCCACTTTTGCCATTTGATCAAATTGCCTTCAATTGTAAAGCTTGGACCTTCAGGTTGAATGATTTCCAATGGTTTTAAGTCATTTCTAAACACAATTGATTCATCAACTTCAGGATGGTAATTACCTGATGTTGTTGGAATTGGACGTACCCCGTGATCTTCTACTTTGTAAACTTCCATTTTGTTTAGGTCTACATACGTTACAATACCTGTTAAAGGGTAAGCATATCCGTTATCTTCTAGCGATTTTTTTTGCCAACAAATCGCACGAAGTAAACGTTTACCTTCATGTTCCTGAACACCAAAATTCCCTGCTGACCAAGGATCCACCATAATTAATTCAGGGTTGTCAATACCACGTTTCTGTAATGCTGCTACAAAATCAGGGTGGCTCTTTACTAATTCTTCACATTGCTCAAATTCCTCTAAGGCTACATTTGGTTGTACGCCAGGAATATGTTCGTAGGAATCAACTTTTTCTGAAGTTAAATTTACAACTGCTTCATATGTTTTCAATTCTTTATCATCTAAAATCACTAAAAATACTTGGCGATCTACAGAATTACCTGGTTTGTAATTTAGTACTTCTGATTTTTTAGGTTCATGTAACATCACCGACATAAATCGTACATGTTCAGACAACTGTTGTTGTTCCTTGACTATTTGAACAGCTTTTTCAATTTCTACTTCAGATAATGGTGATAATGGGTGGCTTAGCTCAACGTTTGGATTAACCTTTACTGACATTCTATCAACCCCTTATAATTTGTTCTCTTTAATTATAATCAGAAAATTCAGCAAAAGTTATTGTAAATAACGGCATTTTTACAGATAAGTTACTTTTAGCTAAAAACATACAATATTTTCTACTTTAAGTGTTATTTTTCAAAAATACTAATTAAACTGTTTATAGTTCTCTTCAGGAGACCACCATTTAGACCGTCTTCCATCTTGCCATAGCAATTCTCAATATACGTATCGTTAAATTCAAATATGCATTACGCGTTTGTAAAGGATCGTATGTCCAGGTCATTTTTTAGTAGCCAATTTGAAAAGCAAGTTGTTTTTGTTGTAAAAAAACCAGCTAAGCACCTATTTGCTTAGCTGGTTTATTTTAAAATTATGCCTTAATTCTTCCCATGACAATCGTATTATAATAGTTGCCATCTGAAAGGAGTTTATCATTTTTTAAGACGCCTTCAACTTCAAAGCCAAGCTTTTTATAGAGCAAAATTGCTTTGTCATTTGTCTCTACAACAGTCAAGGCCATTTTTTTAATGTTATTAGCGTCAGCCCACTCTATCGAAGCATTTAAGAAATTTTTACCTATCCCATAGCGCCAAAATTCCTTTAAAACACCTACACCAAATTCTACTTTATGAGCAATTTTTTTAAATGGCGAGCCCGCACATCTAGAAAATCCGACGATGCGATTATCGACCACTGCCACTAAACACAAATTTCTTGGACTTTCTGAGTCGTCCTTAATAATCGCTTCAAATCCTTTCGTATCGATAAAGCCTTCCCCTTGTTCTCGATCGAAATTTTCCGTTTCTCCATCAAGCTGTAGCCTTAAATCAGATAATGCTTGGGCATCTTCGATATTGGCAGATCTAATTGTATAATGAAGTTCATTGATATAGAATTCTTGGCTATTTATGAGCATTATTGAAACCCCTCTTTACTTAGTTTTTAAAAAAGTACTTGGCTGAATGTTCACGAATCGATTGTGCCATACGGACTCATGATGCTTTATAATTTGCTGCGCATTTAATACGTGACTATCTAGTGTGGAATGTGCATCTTCAACTAAAATATTATGATGGTATCCACGGCTATAGGCGTTTCGGATGGTTGTATCAAGACAAAATTCTGTTTGAGCACCAGCGAAAATAAGCTGTTCAATTTGTTGTTCCTGTATGTATTGTGCTAATTCCGTTTGATAGAATGCATCCCACGTTGTTTTTTGAATCACTTTATCCTCTGGTTGTCTTAGAAGCCCGTGATATAGATCCCAGCCTGGCTTACCAAACGCAAAATCGTCATCCTTATTTGAATCTGTATGCTGGATAAAAATAATAGGAACTTCACTATTACGAGCCCAAGTTATTAACATATTAATATTATTTAACACTTTTTCATAATCAAATAAGTAGTTTTCACTATCCAAAAAGAATGCTTCCTGCATATCCACTATAATTAATGCCTGCTTCATATAGTTCTCCTTTAAGAATCTGACTTTAATTCTCTTATTGTACAAAAATACTCTTTGCATTTAAAGAGAATTATGAGAAATGAATAGCTCATCACCGTAGCGTGTAGTTGATTTCCGTTCCGACTGGGCGCTTTCCTGAGAGCGTCAGATGAGCCGCATCCTTTCTAAAGCATCTACTGAGTCAAGATAAAACCCCCTCCACAGCGCGATGCCATGAAGGGGGTAAACAACATTTTATTTCATTAATTCTTCAACAAATTCAACTGGTACATATGTTTTTGTTGGTTCTAATAAAGCTGGTGCTACTTCAAAATGACGAAGTGCTTTATTATAGCCATATTCTTTTTGACCACGTGTAATTGTATAAGATAATGCGCCTTTAGAAATAATAGCGCCATATCCTGTTGATTCTACTTTAAAGCCTAACTCTTCGGCAATTAAACGTAGTGGTACCATTTTAGTACCTTCTACCTCATAAAAATCATTGTTAATAATTTCTTGTACAGCAGCTTTAGACGGATCCTCTTTACCAGGCTCTTGTGCAATCGTATCTAAAACGACAACTTTTGAAGGTGGTGTTTGTGCTGGAATGCTCATTGTTGTAATTTTGTAGAACACTAGTAAATGTTGGTCTGCTAAATCCTTCGCTTTTACTTTTTTACCAGATAGGCTAAGTAATTCTGTTTCTTTGCCAACATTTAATTTTAACGTGTTATCAGTATTCACTAATTCTTTATTGAAAAAGTCTACTTCAACAGTTCCCATTTCTTTTGTTTCCACAATAATTACTTCTGGGTTATATTGTGGTGGATAAATCATCAGCATTGGCTTATTTGCATATGTGTAAGCTGTTACTTGATCACCCTTTTGTAGTTTAACTTCTTTACCAGTATTATCGAAAACTAGTGTTTCGTCATTTACAACAAAAACATTTGTATTTTCGTCTTCTTTCACAGTGTAATAAGTTGAATCTTCACGTTTTTCAACATTCTCAATTGTTCCAGCTATTTTAATAAAAATAGGTTGAACTTGTGGATTTTGCTCATTATTATCAGTAGCGTTCGTCACAACGGCTTCTCCTTCGTTGGCTGATGCAGTTGGAGCTACTACAGCGCCCCCGATTAATAATGCTGACATTGCAAATGGTACGACTTTCGTCATTTTCATAAAAAAAGCATCTCCTTCATTTCCCGAATTCATAGTAGTAGTCGGTTATAAAAGAAAAAGGTTACAGCATTGCCAACTTTTTTTTTAGCATTCCCCTAAAAAAGCCACGATTCTTCATCGTAAAAGAATCACGGCTTTCCCTTATACTGTTTGGTTCGCGGGTATTTGATCACCTCGCGCGGGTATTCCATTTAATCAGGTTGTACATGTAAATTTAAAACATGAATTGAAATAGGTTTAGTATACGCTGTAAAAAGTATTCACGCTCATTTTGCTTTCTTCGTATATCCAAAGCCGTATCGGGGAGATCGGTAATGACTCCATTGACATTTTTCCGAATAAATTCATGTAATGACCGATTATTATTCAATGTCCATACAAACAAATCAATTTTTTGTTGCTTCATCTCTGAGATTAGCTGGTCTGTTACCCATGCTTCCTCAAGTGAAATAAAATCAACCGTTTCATCCATCGGCCCGATATTTAATGCATAGACAATCCCAACATGTAAGTTCGGCGCCAATTTTTTTAACTGTGACATCATTTGAGGATCTGAAGATTGCACATAATACTTATCGAGAACCTTGTAAGCCTTTAGTTTTTTTACTAACTTGGGCAATACATCTTCCTTTTCTTTACCATGAACTTTTAATTCAATCAGTAAGGAAACATTTAGTGATTTTGCTATTTCAATAAAATCATCTAATGATGAAATTTTGTCGTTAAAGCCATTAGCATGAATGGTTAACGTTTTTAATTCACCGAGCGTCATATTGGCGATTACACCATTTTTACCTGTAAGTCTTCTTAATGTTTGATCATGAAATACTACGAATTGTCCATCAACGGTTTGTTGAATATCGATTTCGATTAAATCTGCACCCGAACTGGCTGCACTAACAAGGCCGCTGATCGTATTTTCCACATTCCCCTTCGTGTAGCCACGATGTGCAATTATTTTTGTATCTGGTGCATAGACACTTTTCTCTAATGAAATAACATTCATCACACTTAATGCAATGAAAACAACCAAAATGATGAAAGTCAATGGCTTATAGCGTCTTTTTCTAAATTTCGGTGTAAATCTTGACTTACCTAAAATTGGCGTATTATAGGTAATTGCCACCATTACTTGTGAAAACATTGCTTGCAGTAAACTAAATAACACGACAAAGACCATTTCTAAAAAAGCAAGAGTAATTGCCGCTGTGACAAGTGCTGTACTAGGAATCAAACGCTCCAAAATATATAATGGCAAGGTGCTTATAAGCGTAATTCCAAGCATTACAAGTAAATGAACCGTAACAAGCATAGCTAATAAGCTAAGGAGTCCCAACAAGCCCCGCTTTGAAAAACGCCAGCTCTGTATAAATGAACGAAGTATTGATATTTTCGGCTGGATTGTAAAAATCGGCAATGCCAAAATGCTACGTATCCCCACTATTACTAAAACAATTGTAATAGCCGCATAAAGTAAACGACCAGAACGACTGCTCATGATTTCATCTGTCAAAAAATGCGGAAGGGAAATGGCTTGTGTGAACGTCAGCGGAAATATTAATGAAGTTAATGGCAATAAAAGTGCAATATAAATAATTAAAAAAAGAATTTGAATGCTAAAAAAGTAAATAACCTTACGATTGAGTTGCTGCCATATGTGTAGAAATCGATAGCGAATACCTCTTTGTTGATGAAAGGCCATTATAAAAAGAAAGCCCATTTCATAATAAATAAATAGCAAAATGAGCATTATCAAAAGAATAATCATCGAGATGACAAAGGGATGCCCCATAAAACTTTGAATATTTTGCTCAGTAATATGTGTGTACCCAGTTACTCGCAGCATTAGCTTAAATACGATAGCTGTTACAGGAACAATTAATAAAAACTGAAATAATCTAATCAGTGCGAAAACCTGTATATAATCAGAGCGATACATATAAATATTGTAGACGGCTTGTCGCATTACTTGTCCCGTTTTGTGCATTTACTCACCCCAGTCATACCTATCGTATCCCCTATCTTAAGCATCTTTACGATTTTTATAAGCTTTTCCCTATAGGATATGTAAAGACATTTATTTCAAATTACTTTTAGCTCTTGAAATACAATTTGTCCCATATAATATGCGAGGAAAAATGATTCGATTTCTGTATTTATAGTGTCTAAAAAAATTTTTTTGAAACTTTTTTGTATGTCACTCAGTAAATAATAAAATCGATACAATTTAAGGGGGCTAATAATTATGATACATACGATTTTTAACCTGAGAGATATTATTAGTACAACTGTACTTCTTGTAAGTTTCCTCGCCATTTTTTTCGTAATGATTAAGATGATTAAAAAAATGAAATCGACAGCTCCTCTACCTCCTGAAGAAACACTTCAGCACAAAGTAGACGATTTAACAACAAGGGTGAAAACACTAGAAAATCGGGATTAAGAGAAATGAAGAATTCAGCATATACTGAAGAAGAAAAAATGATTCAGCGTTAGATAAATTTAGACAGGTTTGGGTTGAAGCAACAGGAGTTCTTGCGTTTTTTGATATTTCTGTGCACCTTGTGACGATGACTGGAGATCTCCTAGTGCTAGTTCAGTGCCATTTGAAAGGTGGGAGGGTGAGCGCTTTTGTAATAAAAATATTGGAGGGCATCCAAGAAATTGCTGCTTTCGTATTATTATTTTGTGGCTATATCTATTTCAGACAACTGAAAAATAAGCGATTAGAAAGAAAACTTTCTTGGTTTGAAATTGTTATGTATGTTATAACAGGGATAGCCATTTTCTTTTTTGCAGGTAGTTTTCTTTTGCTTTTTTTGGATAAGTTTCTTTATTAAATAAATACAAAATGGATTGAAAATGCTTAACGGATTCGGTTTTTGAGCTCCAATTCGCAAGCTAAATTAGCAATAGAAAAAGCAATGGTATTTCTTTGCCATTGCTTTAATATTTGATGATTATTGCTAATGCTCCCCACTCTTTTTCTTGTTCTGGAGTGTAAATCTCATATGTCCCGTCTATCATTTCTTTCATTGTCCATCCTTCGCAATCGAATTCTGTAAAAGGAATATCTTCGTACATTTCCCTAAACGTATCATATTTTATTACTCCTGTTACTTGAACTTGTAATGTTTCATCTTGTTGAGGAACCTTAATAAATTCAATCGTATCGCCAACTTTAATTTTCCTTCTCTTTTCATCGTTCAGACGAACTTCTACTTTCTTTTTTCCTTCTAGGATGGATTGAAAATATTCTCCATACAGTCCCATTTTATGAACCATTCCTATCACCTCTTATTCAATTTTACCAAAAATGATTCGGCTGCAGGAAAACCTTTAGCTATTGCATTTCGAAAATGGTGGGCATCCGATCGCCGAAATTCTTTTGAAAAGGAAGGCCTTAAAGAATGGTCTTCATTGGTCACAAAACGCCATTCAAAAGCTGTTTGATATGCTGGAAATGAGCAATCATGGTATAAGTCGAATTGATGTGTAATCTTGCATGGCGAATTTAATCAACTGGTCCTCTTTCAAAAGAACGGTCTCAAGAGCATTACCTCCCCAATGAAATAGCCCAATCATATACTCCATCGCTAGGAACACATCACACTAATAAGGAATGAGTTTCCTCTGCATCACCCTATTGGCTGCCGCCCATCCCTTTTTTATTGAACAACAGCTTTAAAAAAGTTAGGATATATTTGTTAAAGTTTTTTATTGTGGGAGATACAACAGGATTGTTACTTTCATATATTGCTAGCGAAATATCACGAACAGCAGCTTTGGGAGCAATAGCTTTCATTATTAAGAAAATTAGTAAAAAAAATAAAAATCTAAAAGGAGCAGAATAATGAGCGACTATTTCCGAATAAAGAAAAGCCTACCATCCGATGAGCCAATAAAATACACGATAAACAGGGATTATCTCAATAAATCAATTGAGGAATATGAGAAAAATTTGAAGGAATATGATGCCAAGATTGAGAAAGAAAAAATGACCGTTGATGAAATCTTTGCACTTGATTCGGAACAGCTTGAAAGCATGACGATTGAGGAATTGACAGCATGTGTCAGTACGCTACATTCAGCTTCAGCAATTCGAAAAATGCCAGTCGGGAAAGATGGGGCAATTTTGTTAGACCGAAATAATCCAGCAGATCGAGAGTGGTATGAAAACGACAAAGATTATGACATATTGTAAGGAGCAGCTGCGACTGCTCTTTTTTCTTTTGTTTGTTCCCCTTCATTTCAATTTAACTTTAGCCAAAGTAGTTTTTGCTATTCTTTTTATTTTTGCTTTCTCGAGTATTAGATTGACAACCCCACTGCACCCGCACTCTGTTGGCATTGAACAAACTTCTTTTATCGACAAGCAAAAACGCTGTAAAGTTTATTCTTTACAGCGTTTTTCATAAACAATACGGCCATCCACAACCGTATAAGCAACTTTTACTTGTGGAACGTTTTCAATAGCTATCGTAAAAAGATCCTCTTCTAGAACAGTGAAGTCTGCTGTATAGCCCTTTTCAATCTTACCTCGAATATGGTCTTGAGCGATTATTTGTGCAACTCCTACAGTATAGAGTCGTACTGCCTCAAAACGTGATATTTTCTCCATTGGACCGTAGCCGTTATGAGATTCTCCAACATTCCGTCTTGTTACAGCAGCGTATATACCATATAAGGGATTTGGTACTTCAATCGGGGCATCACTGCCACCCGCAACGACTAATCCGTGATCAAGCAGCGATTTTAACGGGTGCAAGCCTTTCGCTCGTTTCTCCCCTAGCCTAGCTAGTTCTGCTGCATACTCGCCCTGCACAAATTGCGGCTGTATATCCACTGCGACAGGCAACGCAGCAAGTTTTTCTAAAATTTCTTTATCCACCAAACTACAATGAATAACACGATCTAATTGACCTTCTCGCGGCGGATACGTGGTAAATACGTTTAAAATAGTTTCAATAGCTAAATCTCCAATGGCATGCACTGCCACTGTTTGTCCATGCTGACGCGCCAGTTGAACATAATGCTCTAATTGTGTAGTTGAGTGAACAAGTATTCCGCAATTGCCTGGCTCATCATAGTATGGTTCTCGTAAGGCTGCAGTACGTCCTCCAAAGGCACCATCGATAAAGATCTTCATTGCCCCAAACTCTAGATACGGAGAAGATGTTTCTTCCATCTTGGCAACTTCCTCAAATACTGTGTGGTGTTGTAATAAATGAACTTTAAACAATTGCTTTGCCTCGACAATCTTTCGAAAAGCATTTATAGGTTGAAGCGGAGGCCCGTAATAGCTTAAATCCTCCGAATGACCACCCACTAAGCCATATGATTGTAAGGAGATTACCGCCTTCTCAAGAGCATCCTCGATATAGTCGGGCGTAATATGGGGCATATGGTTTACAATCATATACAATGCTGCATCTTTTAAGACGCCTGTTAACTGCCCATCCACCTTATCGATGACGCCCCCCTCTGGTGATGGTGTGTCCTTTGTAATGCCTGCAAATGCTAATGCCTTGGAATTAGCTAAGATTAAATGATGACAGCTGCGTTTAATTATTAAATGAGCTTCTCCTAGAGCATCAAGCTCTGCTAATGTTGGGAAAATTGGAACTTCAAATTGTGTCTCATTAAGCCCTATCGCGATTACCCATTGATCCGTGGGAACTTCCAGCATCCTTTCACGAATAATGGCTAGTAGCTCGTCCTTACTTCTAACGTTCGATACATCAATATGCTTTAATTTCTCACCGTAGCCAATAATATGTAAATGACTATCCACAAAGCCTGGATACATCACATTTCCTTGTAAATGCCGAATAGAAGTAGCTTGTGGCGACAAGCTCTCTACTGAGCCTGTCGCCACAATTTTTCCTTCTTTAACAAGGACTGCTTCAACTGTTTCGCCAGCTTGTGCCATCGTGTAAATTTTTCCACCTGTCCATAACGTTGCCAAAACAATTCCTCCTATGCAATCGCTTCTAATCAATTATGCTTCGGCATAATTGCGTCTGGAATCGGCTTTGTGCTTAGGCCTGCGTGATGCAGGTCAGTTAGCCGTTATCGCATGTATGCGATGATTTTAGGCTAACATCCTATAGCACTCCTTTCCGATTCCGTGACATCCGCCGGAGGCTTTGGGCCAACGTGATGTTGGTCACTCAGTCGTTGCCACAGGACGTGGCGTTCTTAGACTGAGTTCCTCTGTTCAGCGAGTGTTTGGACCCCGCTGAAAGAAATTAAATGTGCTCGCTCTAAGCGACGACGAACAATTACGCCAAACCATGCTGCTAGAACAGCTTTCACAATACCTACAATGATAAATGGTGCCGCACCACCCATAAATGCAGCTGTCCAAGTTAAATCTCCGACAATTTTTAACCAAGTCGTTCCAAACGCCAATGTCACAACCATTCCAATGATGTTCGCAACAATTGCATGGAAAATTGTAAGCCCTAATTTATCTAAGTATAAGCCCATTATAATTGCCGTAACAAGGAATCCAACAATATAGCCACCTGTAGGACCAACTAAAATACCCAATCCCCCTGAAAAACCGCTAAATACCGGAAGACTAGCTGCACCAAGTAAAATATAAAGCAGTACTGATAACGTACCAACTTTTGTCCCTAAAATAGTTACGACTAAGCCTACTGCTAATGTTTGTCCTGTAATTGGAATAAGTGGTAGCGGAATCGTTACTTGTGCAAGAACAGAAATAATCGCTGCACCAAATGCCGCTAACACATAATGATATGTACTACTCTTCTTCAAACTAAATTGCCTCCCCTTGTGCGTTAACTACAAATAAAAATAAGTTAACACAAAGATAAAGCAAATGAAAACTGTTGTCAATCTATTTTGAGAAATTGCTATAGTGAACTAGCAATTTCTTATCATAAGGCCATGACCAAAGTGGTGTATTCTTAGATCGTCCGCTTGTAATTCAAACAAATCAAAAGTTATTTGATAAACCAAGAAAACCACACCAACCAAATAAAACCCAACCCTTTTCCAAAAAAGGTTATCGAAAAATGCGTAAATATGATTAGTCACATATACATATTGAATGTACGATTCATTAACAATCTACAATTAATGTTGGTTTTTTGACTATCATTAGTCCATTTGGATTAAAAGTTATTCGGAAAAAGACCCGTATCTTGAAAACGAAAAATGGGTATCTCAGTCTCCAACGTGAGCTAGCAAGCGGCAGAAATTGTACCAGCATATTTTCAGTTGGAAGAATTCGTATTGTAACAATTTGGTTTATATGGTAACCTACTTAAGTATTTTTCCATTATTAGGGGGGTAAGTTATGTTTCGTACTGGTATCATATTTTTAATTTTAGGGTTAGGTGCATTTATACTGCCGCAATTCGGTCTACAATTCAAATTATTTACTGTTTTTGGCGACATTTTTGGCGGAGGCGAAACCTTTGTCGAAATTGCTCTTGCAGGTATAGGCGCTGTCCTAGTATGCATGCATTTATTTAAAGGAAAGAAGGACAAGTCGTCCGCAGCATAAGAACATGTGATTTTTAGGAGGAAGTTATTTTGAAATCGTGGATTGCAAAACTATTAAAATCAGTAACTGTTATGACTTTAATTATGATGGTGTGTGCGGTTCCCGCATTCGCCGAAGAAGAGCTGAATTGGGTAGAAGGTGGACAGAAAGTTGACGTAGGGACCAATTTAGCGGAACTGGAGTTAGGCAGTGATTTTATTTTTCTTAATGCCGAAGATACGAAAAAGTATCTAACGCAGGGCGGAATGGAACCGAGCGGGTCAGAAATCGGCGTGATTTTCCCAAAGGATGAAAAACAGACTTGGGCCGTTTATTTCGAATATGAAGAATCTGGACATATAGAAGACGACGAGAAAACTGATATCGATGCTGATGCTTTGTTGGACAGCTACAAAGAAGGTACGGAAGAAATGAATAAGGAGTTAAGCCCTGAAAATCAGTTATTCGTTGACAAATGGGATGTTGCTCCATTCTACGACAACCAATTACATAGTTTGTCGTGGTCTTTATTGGCGCATGATAATCAGAACAACGGTGTTATTAACTACAATGTGCGAATTCTATCCCGCCAAGGCTATATCTCAGCGATACTCGTCTCAGATCCGGCGAATTTGCAGGCCGATCGTATAGTATTTAACAACAAGATCCTAAAGCAGTTTAACTTAAAGCAAGGTCAGCGCTATGAGGATTTTGACAAAAAAACCGATAAGGTAGCTGAATACGGCTTGACAGGATTAATTCTTGGAGGCGCGGGTCTAGCGGTTGCCAAAAAAGCGGGCTTGCTTGCTATACTCATCCCTCTATTGAAGAAGTTCGGGATCATAATTGTGGTGGCCGTCGGCGCGATTTGGGGCTTTATTCGTAAAAAAACCGGGTTGAAGAAAGAGCAGTCGGAGGAACAATCGACACAATCTGAACAGCCAGAACAATCGGAGCAGCCGACACAATCTGAACAACCAGCACAATCAGAGCAACCGGCACAGGACCAGGAGATTGACAAGCAGAAAGTTTAATTTGCAAGAGGAATAACCGCTCAATGTTTCGCGGACGTGGATATTGAATTATTTTAAAAATAAGAATATCAAAGCCCTTCCTAATCGCTCGATAGCCGAGTAATTAGGAGGGGCTTTTCATATCGTTTATTCATTTAAAGAATCCGCGAATAACTATGGAGCCTCTGCTCTTTGAGATAATTGCAGCTCGAAAAGTCGTTACTACATATTAATAGGTACTGCCTTTTTCGAACTAAATTGCCTCCACATTTGCGTTAAGAGCTAGCAATTTCTCTTCACAAATTACCAAAGCGGATCATTGATAGGATCATCTTCTTGTAAATCAAAGACATATGGTGCTAATAGACGATAATAAATAAGAATTGCAATTATAAGGAAAATAATACCAATCGTAATATTATTAAAAATAAAATGCATTAAAGAAATAAAAGGAAACGGAAATGCTAAAATGCCACCCATTTGCATAGATTTTTTTGTGCGATATTGTTTTTTCCCACAATAAGGACATTCGAGTTGTCCATTTTTTCGGTACATTTTTCGAGCTTGCTTCTCTGACCAAGTTTCCCCACACTCAATGCACACCGGTAGGCCATATCCTTTCTTGATTAGCACACGTTTAATAATTAAGGCAATACCTACGAAAAAACTAAAAAGCAATATACCTTTTACGAAATCATTTTGTATAAATGTCCATATATTCCATGTATCCGTTTCTTGTTGTAAGCTAGCTGCCTGATGACTTCCTGAATTTTTATTGTTTGATAATAAATAACTAAAACAAATGACAAAAAGCGTAAACGTTGCTAGCACCACACGATATTGCCACGGACTACTTCTTCTTTGTTTAGTTTTACTGCGAGCTTTTTGGGCAATCATCAGTTTTTTCTCATCTGTAAGCTTTACATCCCGAAGTTCATTTAGCACATCTTCTTTAAATTGATTCATGGCGTAACACCTCCCAATCATAATCACCGATTGCTGTTGCAAGTTGCTTTCTAGCACGCTGTAATCTTGTACGTATGGTTGCTTCAGGACAACATACGAGCTGTGCAATTTCCACTGTCGTCATATCCTCAAAATAGTAGAGAATCAGTACTTCCCTATAGGCTACGGATAATGTAAACAAAGCTTCTACTAGCTCTCGTTTTGTGGACTTAGCAAGAAATTCTTTTTCAGGCGTGACTGTTGTCGTACGCCCTGTTATTTTTTCAAAGAGTGTCAGTCGTTTACTTTTCCAGCTACGCAAATAATCATGGCTTCGATTGACCGTCATTTTCACTAAATATGTACGTAATGATGATTCTTGACGAAATTGCTCCTGCTTTTGATAAAAGGCGATAAACACATCCTGCACAATGTCCTCAGCTGTTGCTTCATTTTTCACATATAAATAAGCAACTTTTAGTAAATAGTCACCGTGCTCTGCAATAATATTTTCGATATCCATCGTTGTCCTCACCTTCTTTCTAAACTACTGACGGACGCCGCTTCATTTCCGATTCACTTTTTTTAAAATTTTTTCAAAAGAAAAGAATCTGCGAAACTCCAACGGCTATTCGTCGGAATGAAGCAGATCCTTTATGATTAATACTAGATAGTAACACTTAACCGTCAATACCCATCATCTGACTTGTTTAGTTACGATTCACCGCATCACTATAATGATTAAAAACATTGATTTGGTTACGACCATTGCGCTTTGACGTATACAGTGCTGTGTCCGCATTATGGATCAACTCTTCGACTGCAGTAATTCGAACTTGTTTATTTGTACTTACGCCAATACTAAATTCCAACTGAACGCTCTCATCATTGATTGTTAAGGACAGAGAGTTTAATGTCTGATAGAGATTTTCCGTCATCGTTTGAACAGATTCGCCTTCCTGTAATTGACAAAGCACAATAAACTCATCCCCGCCAAAACGAGCAACGATCGATTCAAATGATTGAAAATAGTCCTTTAATGTAGTTGCAGTAATCGTTAAAGCATCATCACCAAATAAATGACCATTTGTATCATTGATTTCTTTAAAATGGTCTAAATCAATCATCATTAATGCTAATTGCTGATTTTCTACTGAAGCTTTCTCCAGCATTTTCTTTGCATTCTCATCAAAATAACGTCGATTATAAATATTCGTTAATGGATCAATAAAGGAAGTTTTTTCAAAACGTTTTTTCTGGTCATTATACTCCATCTCAAATAACAAATGAGTATAATTTTCCCTTTGTATTTCTAATAGTATGTCAATATATTCCTTTTGTATCGAGCACAATACAAGTTTATTACCTTGTTCTTCTATAAGCTTCACTAAAGAATTGTATATAGTTTGAAGCATCGCTAAATCATTATTTTGTAAGGCATAGTGCTTCGACTTTTGATACAAATCAATGGCCTCGCCAATGCGTCCCTGTTTTTCACAAAGTAAAGCATAGGCATTCATAACCTCCAATTGTACCTTGGAATACGGTGGTTTCTGAATCATCAGTAACAGCTCTTGCAATAATTCATCTGCTTCATCAAATTCCCCCAAGCAAATTTGTGCAACAGCTAAGTTTATTTTTGAATAAATAACCCCTGAATAAGGATTTTCATGCTTTGTCTCAAAATAATTGCCAAAGTATAGGCTCTTTAATGCAAAATCCTTCGATTTTTGATAGTTCCCTAAAGAGTTTTCTAAGTCGCTTAAATTATTATAAATTTTCCCTAAGCTATCTGTATGTTGAATACGCTCAGCAATCTCTAGTCCCTTGATCATAAACTCTTTAGATTTCTTTATATGGCCAAATGTCCCCCAATAAATGGATGCTAAAATATAATGATGGATTAAATCGATATCATCGCCATATTGAAAGGTTAATTCGCGATATTGCTCAAGCACACTAATGGACACTTGCAAATCACCTGTTTGAAAATAGCTTGCACAGCTATAGCGTAATAACAGAATTGCTTTTTTATACATACCAAGCTCAATAGCACTTTCAATTGCGGCATTACTTAATTCTATATATTCTATAAAGCGATTCGCATCATACAATTCATTGAGCGTAATCCATAATTCTTCAAACTCCTGTGTGTTCATACCGCCCCTCCTTATCGTAACCCCTACTTCTTTAATACTATCTTTATGTGCATAATATTACAATTCCTCAGACTCATTTATTTTCAAATTAATGAGTAAAATTAACCTCAAAATAACATTCGATGATTCATTTCTCCTAAAAAGATGATATCCCCTATGTAAATATGACTCTTTTTATATGGAGAATATTTAAGACAGTACAAAAACTATAATTTCCCAACAAAGAAAAAACAAGCCTCTTCTTTAAAGAGACTTGAAGAATGTTGGGTGGATTTCCACATTGAAATCAAAACGATTAAAATACTAAACAAGGCAAACCTCGTCATAAAGCAAAAGTCCAAATGGCGAGGTCAGCCTATTATATTATCATACACCTATATGGATACAAGAAGTAGCTTTGCCTGTTAAGGTTCTTTAATACCTAAAAGCTTCTTTAACTCTTCCGACCTTTTTTGACTAAGATGTGCAGTACCGTAACCCACTTTACACAAATAAAGTGATTGATCGTTACTATCCCAGACATCTACACGAACTCCCTCTAGCATAAATGAATAACCTGGAGGGCTTCCTGTATCTTCAGTAGGCTGCCACTCTGTTTGTCGAAAGAATTGCATGACTTCCTGTTCATTTTGAATGTTGAGCTTAGTCGTGACGGTTGGTTCAACAATGTCCACATTGTTTAAAACGCCGTAGTGTGTAACACTTCCATTTTCATCAATTGACTCATTCCTATTTGATTCTATACGAACATAATCTCCTTGCTTTACTGGGAAATCATCTAAAACCGGATACCAAGTTGCTTTTGGGTACTTATTCATGATTTGCACTTGCGAAAGTTTTCCTAAGTCTTCTGGAATAGCCTCTTCAACAAATAGAAAGGTATTGGATTCTACTTTTATGACTGTTCCCACATACGTAATTCCATGTGAATTACTTGAATAATTCTTGATTTCATTTTGCTCCTGAAACGTTTTTACCTGTTCTGCAAAATGTTTATCAAAATAACGGATGGCATCTTGAGCGGCTATTTCTTGTACTATACCGTTCGGGAGAGTGGGGTACTTCCCCAAGTAAAAGGTACCAAGCTTTTTTTTAGCTGTATACATCGGTAACAACGGCTCCACATACGTTGTAAAGTATTTATCGACTCCCTTCTCTTTTAAAAGCTCAGCATATTCAGGTGATTGTTGTAACATAATAAGCTCGTCATAATGCTCCTTCCTTACAGCCTTTAGCTCAGCCTCAGAATATTGAAGACCAAGTGACTTCGCATAATAATAAGTGGCAATTACCTTTTTGTAGCGTTCAAATGCCTCTATTGTATAAAATTCCTCGTCTTGTTTACCCCAATTGATCCGCATAATATTTTCAAAATGAACAAGCTGCGTATCGTTAAACAAATTTGCCGATTGTCGCGTTTCCTTATTTAGTAGTTGCACTATGACAAATCCAACTAAGCAAAACGTCACAATTGCCGTTAAAAGCACGAAACGAATGGGCTTTTTAGGTTTGACAACCTGCTGCTGTAAGACACGATTTTTGATACGCTCCTTACTCTCTACCATATCCCCTGCCACTCTCACCAACTCTTTTTGCCATTCATTCATGTCCAAGCACCTCCCATTCCTCTAGCTTTAGTTGAGACTTTAAGGCTTCTCTTGCCCTTTTTAACCTTGTTTTAACAGTGTTTTCTACAATACCTAGAACCTGTGCTATTTCGGCAATCTTCATCTCTTCATAATAGTAAAGGATGATTGGCTCTCTATATGTTAGTGGAAGCTTTAGAATAGCTGCTCCGATATGCGATCTTTCCTCCGCTTTAACCAGTGTATCGCGTTGTATGTTAGCCTTCTCAGGAAATATTTTTTCTTGTAAAATCAATTTTTTATAATGCCAACTTTTTAAATAATCCTTGCTTTTATTAATCGTTAACCTAGATAAATAAGCACGTAGCTGTCCACGTTCCTCATAATCATGCTGAGAAAATTTTATAAAAACCTCCTGCACAATATCCTCTGCTGCGTGCCTATTTTTCACATAAAAATAGGCGAGACGCAATAAATGCTCTGCATGTTCATCCATCATTTTTTCAAGTATGCCGTTCACCTCCCCCTCTTACACTATAAACGACTGCCAATAAATGACCGTTTCACTTTATTTCAAAAAATGGTATTGACCTTGGAGCATACTCCAATGTTAGGATAAATTTAGGAGGTGCTCACATGCTTATCAAACAATTTGCAGCTAAGTATAATTTATCTACTGATACCGTACGTTACTATGAAAAAGAAGGATTATTACATCCAAGTAAACAGGACAATGGCTATCGCGTGTATGATGTCACTTGTGAACATACAATAAAATTCATTTTAGTATTAAGACAGGTTGGCTTTACATTACAAGAAATCAAACAGCTCCTTACACTAGAGCAAAAGCCTATTTCAGATTCCTGCAATCAAGAAACAGTACAGCTATTCTCAGCAAAAATCACCCATATTGAGCAGCAGTTATTTTTTTATCAGCAGGCACTACAATCCTTACAGCTCACTCAAACACTATTGGCTGAAGGCAAATACGCTGAAAATAAGTTAGTCATCGGCTCACTGATCGAGGATATGTATAATAAATTACAAGAAGGAAGTGTTCATCATAAAACTACGTAAAATAATCTCATTGGAATATTTAATAGCATTTTTAGTAACTGTATTTTTCTACTGGCATTTTGAATTTTCGTTCCTATATTTTGTACTGCTTTTATTACTACCTGATATAACGATGTTAGGCTACATAGTAAACACTAAAGTCGGCGCGTTGTTTTACAACATTGGCCATAGTTTAGCCTTGCCAGCCATTCTCTTAATTATGGGCTTTGTCACTGTATCATCACCGCTACTAATGGCCTCTATAATTTGGCTAGCTCATATATTTTTAGATCGTGCACTAGGCTATGGATTAAAATATGATGAAGCCTTTACAAAAACTCATTTACAACAAATAGCTTAAGTTAGAAGTTGCGACTCTATCGGTAAGCGACGTTCTTATCAGCAAATCTTTTCACTTTATCAGTGTTTATGTTTCCCCTTTCAAAAACCAATTTTTCGGAGGGATACTATGGTGTTGAATTTAGTTCTTCGCTTTCTATTAAAAATTTGTGTGTTAATGGCTTTTGGATATTGGGGTATACAAACTGGGAAAGGCATGTTTTTTAAGCTTTTACTAGGCATTGGAGCACCCGCTTTGTTCGTAGTTCTTTGGAGTATGTTTGGTTCACCCAAAGCAACATTTCCATTGAGTGGGATTTCGCATTTTATGTTTGAATTCGTGATATTCTCTCTAGCCGCCTTAGCTTTATATGCTACAGGCCGAACACAATTAGCTATTGTATTTGCTATACTAATCATCATTAATGAGATTTTATTGTCTGTATTTCATCAACGCTAAAAAATCCACGTTTTTAAAAGTGGCCTAAATCAAGACAAAAAAGAAAATCCACTCTTTTTTAAAGTGGATTTTCTCACCCGCTGAAAGAAGTTAAATAAGTCGCTTTATCTTCGTTTCATATAGCGCAACAATTAGCAAGCCGCCAAGTATAGGGGTTAAAGAACTAAAACTGAAATAAAAACCTCCATGATTGAATTGTCCTAAGAAATGAAATTGCAGCCACGGAACGCCATATGTTTCACCTACACCGTATAAAAAAACTGTGCTAAATAAAAACAATGCAAGACATTTGATAAATTCATTTCTTTTCATTACAATTCACCTCACTTAACGATGGTCATTTGTTTTGCATAGGCTACAAGGTCTTCGATAGTAAGCTTAGGTTTTGCAAGAAAAATGCTATATTGATAGCCGTTTTCCTGCCAGCTAATATAACGGAAGTTTTTCTCATCCATTACAGTACCTTTTTGACCTCGGATGTCCATTTCTTTTTGACCTTTAATAGGCTCTTCCTTCTTAGCATTGCTAGTTGCTTTAACAACTGTTACTGAAATATCTTGCTGACCATTCTTCGCATAGCTAAAGGTATATGCTGAATGATCTTCTATCCCTTTATCTAATGAAATATCCTCCAAAGTTAGTCCATTTACTTCTGGCACCAATAAAAATTCGCCAAGCTGTTCTTTCACTGTATCCAGTGTCACCGATTCAGGTTCAGGTACATTTATGTCTTCTACTTTTGCATCCTTTGGAATATCAAGTGTAAATTGTGCATCATCAATTTTTGCATTTTCATCCATTTTCGTATACTCTGATGTCATTTTACTTCCAGCACTATTCGTTATTGTTTTTAACGTTACCCATGTTTTTTTATCGACCCATACTTCTATATCACCTATTAAAGTATCATCTTTTTTAGCTTTCGCGACAACTTTATACGTATCTCTTCCAGCAATCTTCTCCTCTCCTGCAATTTTCACATCATGTGTATCCTTTACTGCGTTAAATAGTAATTCTAACTGGTCTCTTTGTGATGGGATTTCATCTAACCCACCGTTGCTAATATCTAATTTATGAACAGTGTTTTTAACAACATCATACATCATAATCTGTGAGCCATCGTTGACTGCGATGCTATGCTCACCATTTTCAGTTGTCGACTCAATACGTCGTTTACCATCTTTAATCCACTCTTTGACTTGAGCTTTTTCACCAGCCTCGCCTATATCCATTGTGTATTCACCGTAATACGTAAGTGGTTCTTTCGTTTCCTGTAATGCATGATCAATAATTTCCTGTGGTGAATATGATCCCTCTGTATTACAACCTACTAAGCTAAATGTTAGGGCAGCAACTAAACCTGCTGCACGTAATGATTTTTTCCAATTCATCATGAATTCTCTCCTTTAAATGATGGTAACCAGCAAAGTACAGCTGTCCCATAGTTTTCTTTTGATATAAGCTCTACTGTCCCACCGTGTTTTTCTATTATTTGTTTTGCTATATTTAATCCTAGTCCAGTGCCGCGCTCCCCAGCCTTAGTTCGTGCTGAATCTGCTTGGTACATGGGCTCGAATAGCTTCTCGATATCATCTTTTTTTACACCTTGCCCGCTATTTTGTACAATGATATACATACCATTCTGCTTATTCAGTGCTGGCAATACAAGATCAAAGTACCCTTTAGGACATTGTCCAGCATTCACGGCTGCTAAGCCTATCGTTGTACCTACTGCTCCATAGCGCCAAGCATTACTCATTAAATTGTCGATCACCCGTTGAAGCTGCTTCGGATGCACTGCATACATACCCTCTATGTCACAAGTAACTTCAAGCATAAATCCTTGATCTTTGCACAGCTGCTCGTAATCAGACAGTGCCATTTCAAAAAACTCTGCCCCATCAACTGCAACAAGTTCTAAATGATAGCTTGTCGATTGCAGTAAAGTGTACATTAGTAAATCCTCTAACATATGCTTCATCGTTTCAGACTTTGTTAAAATTATCTGTCGGTACTCGTCTTGCTGTTCTTCTGATAACGCCTTGCTTTGTAAAGATTCAGCATATGCTTGAATAGCTGTAAGAGGTGTTTTCAAATCATGGGAAATACTTGCAATCATTAGCTCCTTTTGCTGTTGCTCGGTTTTCAAGTGAGCACGCGCTGTTTCAATTTCGTCCTGCATGGCAAGAAAGGTTTGAGCAAGTTCCCCAATTTCATCTTTTCTTGCCACTAAATTTGTTTCTACATGCTCTCCCTTTGCAAAAGTACGCATTTGCCGCATCAGTTCATGTAACGGGCGATTTAATTTACGGTTAAGTAGCATCATTACTGCAAAATAAATAAGGAGAAATAAAAATATAGAGCTAGCTATTACAAGCCAAGAACGACTTTCTACACCTTTTACCCAATCCGTCCTAACTAATTGAATCTCATAAACCCCAAGCAATTCTCCATCTTGATAAACAGGTTCTTTATAAGTAAAAGCATTGTAGTTTTGCTTTAGCTCATATAAACCTTTAAAAATTCTATCTTTAGAATCAAACACCTGTTTCAATGGATTTGAGGAATGCAAAATCAAGTCTGATTTCGAGTAAAGAGTAATTGCAAGATGCTCATTCGTTAGTGCTTCAATATCCTTTATATCCGCATTTTTTTTATAATACATAGGATTTTCGAGAACAGATTTTACCTGATTGAGCTCTGTTAATTTTTCAAAATATTCACCAACGTTTTTATCTTGGTAATAGGCATTGATCCACACATAAAGGCTATAAGCACCTGTTATCGGTAAAACCATCACGATGAAGAAAGTGATGAGTAACCATGTTTTAATCTTCATAAAAGTTCACCGATAAAGCGGTACCCCTTGCCCCATACTGTTTGTATATAATACGGTGATTTTACTGGGTCTTTTAGCTTTTCTCGAAGCGCCTTTATATGTACTGTGACTGTATGTGTTTCATCTACGCTCGCCTGTTGCCAAATATGCTGATAGAGCTCTTCTTTTGAAAAGGTTTGGCTTGGATTTTTCGTAAGTAGTTTTAACAGGGCAAATTCCTTCTGTGTTAAGGCAAGCTCTTGATCATCAAGGTGCGCTGTTTCCTTCTGCCAATCAATTTTTAAGCCGTGTGCAAAGGATGTTACATCTTCAGCGATTTCTTTTTTCGAATAACGTTTCCAGCGGCGTAAGTGTGAGGCTACTCGTGCCTTTAACTCCTCTAAGCTAAACGGCTTCGCAATATAATCATCAGCGCCCTGCAAGCCCTCAACCTTATCTGCCTCTTCCTTACGCGCACTCATCATTAAAATAGGTATATCACTTTCCCAACGAATATTTTGACAAACAGTAAGACCATCCATCTCAGGTAACATCCAATCGACTAACACTAAATCGAAAGAATCTGCTTGAAAATCAGCTAGCCCTTCAAGTCCTGTTGTTGCCCAAGTAATTTGGTAACCCTCTTGCTCAAGCGTTTCCTTCACAATACGCCCAATCGCCGTATCATCCTCAATCAGTAATAGCTTTTCTTTCATCTGTTTTCCTCCTGCATTAACCTTACTATGTAAAAAGACATTTTTTCTGAACTTTATACTTTCTTTATAATTACCATAGATCTGGATATCCGTCTGATTACTTCAATAAAAAAGAATGCACGCGCTCATTGTGCATTCTTAGATTATATAAAAATGATGTAACCGGCAAGGAACCTTTTACTTCCATCTATTAAAAATATAATAGCTAGTCGAACATACATTTATAATGATTTTCGAAATGTATGCGGTGTCAAACCTTTATAACTTTTAAATAAACGAATGAAATGGCCTGTATGAAACACGCCTACCATCTCTCCAATCTGTTGTACCGAAAGGGCTGTCTCCTGCACAATGGTTCAGTGGCTATCATCCTACGCAAAATTAAATAGGCATTTGGTGTCATACTATAAAATTGCTTAAAGTGACGAATCAACGTATAACGGCTAATAGCAAATTTTCGCTCCAAATGACAAAGAGATAGATGTTCAGCAAACTGTGTTGTCAATAAAGCATGTACCTCCTGTAGGTAATCCGGAACCTTAGCTTTTAGCTCACCTTTCCGTAAATACCTTTCGAGTATCTGTGTCATCCATTCCGTCAAAACTTTATGAGTAAGTATTTAAGTTGAGCGTCCATCCCTTGCTCATTTCTAATCATTAGTATATTTTGAAAGGCATCCTTAAATAGCTCTTGTGGTGTTGATATCAACGGACTCTTTGTAAACTGTCGAAATAAGCTACAATAACCTCTCATAGATTGCCCCTGTACATGTATCCATTGAAAATCCCACATCCTATCAATTGCACACCAATATTTATGGTATTGATAACACTGTCTAGCACGTCGAAAACTTCGACCGTTAGACAGTGTTAGTAATGGATTAGAAAACATCCTTCCACTCAGCTATATTTGTCGCATCAAACTTAAATGGATCACCTAGCATAACTTGTGAGCCTTCTCCATCTTCTACTACTTCAAATGAACCCAATGTTCCTAATTCAAATTTTTCACCAACCTCACCCTTATTACCATTCACTAAATCAGCTGCTGCATAACCAGTAGCATAACCTACATCAATAGGGTTCCACAGATACATCCAAGGCGATACACCATTTTCAATGTAACTAGCCATTTCACTAGGTAACCCTAGTCCTGTTAAAGCTACTTTTCCTCCTAAATTTTTATCAGATAATACTTTTCCAGCTGCTGCAATCCCTACTGTTGTTGGTGCAATAATTGCCTTCAAGTTAGGATAAGATTTTAATAGCGCCTCTGTTTCAGATACACTTTTATCACGTAAACCATCACCATATGCAACTTTAACTAGTTTAATATTTGCATATTTAGGATCTTCTAATTCCTTTTTCATCCACTCTATCCATAGATTTTGATTAGATGCTTGCGATGTTTCGCTTAAAATAGCAATCTCTCCCTCACCACCAATCATTTCTGATACCGCTTCAATTTGAATACGACCAATGCGCTCAGGATTAGCCTGGTTAACATGAAGCATACGACTATTAGCATTTGCTGCAGAATCTGTAGATAGCACCTTAATTCCCTTACTCTTCGCCTTTTTTAACACAGGTTCTAATGCGTCGAAATCATTTGCTGCCACAGCAATGGCAGTTACATTTTGCGTTATTAGCTGCTCAATAATTTGAATTTGCCCTTCAGCAGTTGGTTGCTCTGGAGAACGAAAAATTACCTCTCCACCAATTTCATTAATAGCCTGTTTGAAGCCTTCCTGCATCTTTTCACCATAAGGATTGCCGGTGTTTTTAAAAATAAAAGCATACTTATTATTCTCCTTATCACCTGATGTTTTGTCTTCTTTAGATGGGGAATCTGAGTTGCATGCAGATAATACAAATAATACGAGTGTCATCGTTAACACAAAGCTCCAAAACTTTTTCATACCATAACCCCCTAAGTAAATTTTTTATTTAAATTAGGTATACACAAAACAAATGAACTCTTCCAATTTTGGCATTTACAGCATATTAACGGCCGATCGTCATGACCAAAACCATTTAGATTGATATCTTTTATTGCTTTTATATACACCCAATGTAAATCGACTCATGCTTTTTTAGTGAAGAAAGTTGGTAGTTTAAATTTAGGCACTGATACAGATAGCAATAACAGCAACCCTATAACAATAAGCAATGTTTGTGCAGATACATTCATTAACCCTAAGCCATACTGTAAATATCCGATAATAAAAATCGCAATAATTGTTCCTAGCATACGACCTTTACCACCTGCAGTGCTTATTCCCCCTAAAGCAGCCATTGCAATAATATCTAACTCATAGCCTGTTGCAATATTAGGCCTTGTACTTCCCATACGTGATACTAAGAAAATAGCTGTAATAGCTGCCATAAGTCCAGCCAGCATAAAAATAATCACCCGTATTTTATCTACACTAATGCCCGAGAAACAACTTGCTGTTGGATTACTACCCATTGCATATACACGACGTCCAAATGTTGTTTTGTGTAAAAGTAACGTAAAGGAAATAGCTACAATGACAAATACGATTAAGATAAACGGTATCGGCCCCACATAACCCCATCCAAAAAAACTAAACCAATCCGGGAATGCACCAGATGATTGATCCTCTAAAATGATATAGGCAATCCCTCTAAATAAAATCATTGTTCCTAATGTCACAATAACTGCAGAAAGCTCTTTAAATTTAACGGTTAACAATCCATTGATAAGACCACATAACGCTCCCACGATTAAGCATAAAATGATGGCGAACTCCATAGATACCCCTGCATTGTATACAGTCGCCATAACAACAGAGGCTAGCGCTACAATGGATCCTACGGAAATATCAATATCCCTTAAAATCATTATTAGCGCCATCGGAAACACAATAAATGCTTTATCTAAAAACATCATCGTTGCATCTAATAAGCTAGTAGCGTTAAGAAAATAAGGTGATAGCACTGTATTGACAACAAAAACAAGCAACAATATTATCATTAATAGCCATTCCCATTGAAAGAAGAAATTTTTCCATGAAAATGTTTTTTCATGTAGTAAATTACGTGGAAGATGCTTTGTTTCTACAAGTATTTTTTCATTCACTAAATCTTCCTCCTTAATAAGTTATTACGATCTACGCTACGTTTTACAAGTGTGTTTAAAATGACTGCAAATAAAATAATGATACCTTGAATACCTGTTTGCCAAAATGGAGATACATTTAGTAATGGCAGTGCATTTTGCAAAATTCCTAACAGCAAAGCACCAAGTAATACACCTGAAATTTTCCCAGCTCCACCAGCAATACTGACACCGCCTAAAATACAGGCAGCAATAACCGTCAATTCATAGCCTGAACCAGTATCTCCTTGAGCGGATGCAAATTTGGCTACCCATAATACACCAGCTAGACCAGAGAGCCCTCCCATAATGGCATACACTAAAATTAGTATTTTCTTGTCAGGAATACCACTAACAACAGCCGATTCCGGATTGCTGCCAACTGCATAAATTTGACGTCCTGTAATGGTGTGATTGATAAAATAGTAAAAAATAATATAAATAGCAATTGCAATGATCACTAAATGATTAACTCCGAATAATTTACCTGTTGCCATCGCTAAAAAACTTTCAGACATTTGATAAGAGCTAACCCATTCACCATTGCTCACTCGATAAGTAAGTCCACGGAAAATATTCATCAATGCTAATGTAGCAATGATAGGTAAAATGCCAAGCTTGGCAATGAGTGTGCCATTGATTACACCGCATAGAATACCTAACCCTATCCCAAGCAACAGTACTAGGACAGGATGTAAATGATAATTACTGACAAACTGGGCACTAATCATTCCTGTCAAGCCAATAATAGCCCCTATGGATAGATCAATTCCTCGTGTAATTAATACAAGCATCATCCCCACTGCAAGAATGCTTAAAATTGCAGCATTTGTCATTAAATCATTAATATTTTCTAAAGTGAGAAAGCTACTATTTCTCCATTGAATAAAAATACATAGGACAACAATGAAGCCAATTAACCCCAGTTCTCTAAATTTATAGATATTTGTCAACCAACGATTCTCTGCTAGCGCATCCACTGAATTTGTCGTTTGCTGTAATGTCTCCATATTTTCACACCCCACTTATACAGTTACTTCTGTTCCCATCGACGCCTCTAATATTTTCTCCTGCGTGGCCTCATTTCGATGTAATGTTCGTGTTATACGTCCCTCTTTCATAACAATAATCCGGTCACTTAAACCTAGAATCTCAGGCATTTCTGATGAAACAAGTATTACGCCATATCCCTGTGCCGAAAGTTCATTTACAATTTCATAAATGGAGGATTTCGCCCCTACATCTACTCCTTTTGTCGGCTCATCTAAAATGATAATGTCTACATCACTCGTAAGTAGCTTAGCAACTGCTACTTTCTGTTGATTTCCACCCGATAAAGAGCTGACTAAATCAAAAATAGAGTTTGCTTTTACATTTACTTTCTCTGCTAATTTTTTAGCAACTTGAGCCTCCTTAGCTGTACGTAGCCATCCATTTGTCGCATACTGACGTAAAGCTGGAAGAGTAATATTTTGACCAATTTCCCACGATAAAATTAATCCTTGGAGTTGACGATCTTCAGGCAAGTAACCAATTCCTAGTTTCATTGCATCCTGCGGCTTTTTAATAACAACTTTTTGTCCCTTAATAAAAATGTCTCCTTTATCCGCTAGTGCGATACCAAAAAGTGCTTGGCATACCTCTGTACGCCCTGCCCCCACTAATCCTGTTAACCCTAGGATTTCTCCTCGATGTACTTCAAAAGAAATATCAGCGAAGTATCCAACTTTTCCTAAATCCCTTACTTCTACAATTTTTTCACCAATTTGATTATGCTTATTTGGAAACACTTGCGAAATTTCACGGCCAACCATTTGCACAATTAAATCTTCATTTGAAATTTCATGCACTCCCCAGCTTCCCATATATTTAGAATCACGCAGTACAGTGACCTGTGTGGCAAGCCTGTACATATCCTCAAAACGATGAGAGATAAATATAATAGAAGCTCCTTGATCTCGTAATGTTTCTGCAATCCGGTAAAGTTCCTCACTTTCACGCGCTGTTAAGGCAGCTGTCGGTTCATCCATAATAATAATATTGGCATTTGTAGAAATGGCCTTCGCAATTTCTACAATTTGTTGCTGTGCTACGCTTAATGCACTCATCTCTGTTTTAGGATCAATAGATGACCCTAGTTGAACTAAAATCTTTTTCGCCTCAGCATGCATTTCTTTCCATAGTAATCGTTTCGTACGCGGACTAACTCGTTCATGCCCCATAAAAATATTTTCAGTGACAGTCAAATCTGGATAGTTGGTAACATGCTGATAAATTGCTGCAATTCCTTTAGCTTGTGCCTCCTTTGGATTATTAAATTGCACACTCTCTCCATGCAAAATAATTTCTCCCTCATTAGGGGCATATACTCCTGTAATAATTTTAATGAATGTTGATTTTCCTGCGCCGTTCTCTCCCATTAATGCATGAATCTCACCCTTTTTTAATTTTAAATTCACATTATCTAGAGCCGTTACTCCGGGAAACTGTTTGGTTACTCTCCGTAACTCTAAAACATATTCCGTCATCTAAACCATCCCCCTTTGCTTTATCCACGCTGCAAATAAAGAAAAAACAACATAAAAAAACAAATTCAAACTTTTTGTTATTATTTTATTTCTTATCATAAAGCAAATATATAGCGTTTACAATGCCATATTTTTAATTTTCAAAAAATTATTTCTATTTTTCAGAAAAAATGTTACTATAAACAAAGAAAAACAAAGAAATTAAAAGGTGGAGATATTTGATGCCAATCAATACATGGAATAATGACAGAGTTAAAACATTCACATCGACACTAGAGGAGCTTGCCTATCGATCCAATCTACTCGGTTCAGATCGGACAGTTTGTAACTGGGGAGGTGGCAACACTTCAGCCAAATCTATAGAAAAAAATTTTAAAGGTGAAAATGTCGAAGTACTTTGGGTAAAGGGCAGCGGCTCTGACTTAGCCACTATTCAACCCCAGCAATTTACCGGGCTTGACTTAGCAAACATCCTGCCATTATTGGAGCGCGAAGACATGTCTGATGAAGAAATGGTCGCATATCTCGGACATTGTATGATAGATACACATCATCCGCGTGCTTCTATCGAAACATTATTGCATGCATTTTTGCCATTCAAACATGTTGATCACACACATCCAGATGCGATTATCAGTATTTGCTGTGCACATAATGGGCAAGAAATAGCAAAGGAAATATTCGGAGATAAATTTGTATGGGTTCCATATATTCGCCCTGGCTTCAAGCTATCGAAAATGATTGCCCAAGAAGTCAAAGACAATCCAAATGCAGAACTTGTTTTAATGGAAAAACACGGATTAGTTACATGGGGAGATACAGCGGAAGAAAGCTACGATAAAACGATTCAAATTATTGCACAAGCTGAACGCTTCATTGCTAATAAAATCGATGAAGCCACTATCTTCGGTGGTCAGAAATTTGAGGTATTCGATGAGGAACAGCGCACAAACATTTTACACAAAATTTTACCTGTCATTCGAGGAGCTGTAAGTGATCAAAAAAAGATGCTGTTAAAAGTAGATACATCTGCAAGTGTTCTGCAATTTGTTAACAGCCAACATGCTGAGAAACTTTCTCGAATTGGCGCAGCGTGCCCCGATCATTTAGTGCACACTAAGAGAACACCGCTCTATGTAGAATGGCATCCTCAAAAAGATGACGTAGAGACATTAAAATGTATGTTAAAAGAGGCTATTAACAATTATAAAGAAGATTATAAGGACTACTTTGAACGTCATAAAAATGACCATGATGTTATGTTTGAAGCAGCTCCACGTGTGATCCTCATTCCTGGCATCGGTATGATAAATAGCGGAAAAAGCATGTTGACGGCAGATGTAAGTGGCCAACTATATAATCGGGCAATTGCCGTTATGAAAGGTGCTGAAGTCCTCGGTCAATTTGTATCACTAAATGAGGAAGAATCCTATCAAATTGAGTACTGGCCACTTGAATTATATAAATTATCATTAGCGCCAAAAGAAGCAGAATTTTCCCGCCAAATTGCTTTCATTACAGGTGGTGCTGGTGGTATCGGAAGCTCGACTGCTAGAAAATTCGTAGCTGAAGGAGCTCACATTGTATTGGCCGATATTAATCTTGAAGGCGCTCAAAAGGTTGCCGATGCATTAAACAAGGAATATAAAGCGCCTGTTGCTCTTGCCGTGAAAATGGATGTGACGAAGGAAGAACAAGTTATCGAAGCCATCCAACAAACTATCTTGTCCTATGGTGGCCTTGATATTATCGTCAACAATGCAGGTTTAGCAACATCCGCTCCATTTTCTGAAACGACTTTGCAAGAATGGAACTTAAATATGGATGTACTTGGCACAGGTTATTTCCTAGTAGCACGCGAAGCCTTTAAATGCATGAGGCATCAAGAGCTCGGGGGTAATATGGTATTTGTGGGATCTAAAAATTCACTTTATGCAGGAAAAAATGCAGCCGCTTATAGTGCTGTGAAGGCACTTGAAATTCATCTTGCCAAATGTATTGCTACCGAGGGAGGTGAATACGGCATCCGTGTTAACTCTGTATTGCCAGATGCTGTACTACAAGGGTCCGCTATTTGGGACTCACGCTGGCGAGAAGAACGTGCTGCCGCCTATAATATCGATCCAGAGGAATTAGAAGAACATTATCGTCAACGCACAACCTTATTGGTGAATATATTTCCTGACGATATCGCAGATGCTATTCTATTTTTTGCATCCTCTAAATCTAGCAAAACAACAGGTTGCATGCTAACGGTAGATGGAGGCGTACCAGCAGCATTTACACGCTAATGTTACTAAGCCTGTAGCTATTTATAGAATCGACCAAATAACAAATTCAAATACGTTATTTGGTTTTCCTTACTATTGATGTACATTCTTTTCAAGGGGTGAAAAACATTGCATCATATTGCTGTTGACATCGGAGCGTCTAGTGGTCGTCTTGTACATGCCCAACTATTAGATGGACATATTCAGCTAAAAGAGCTTCATCGATTTAAAAATGAATTCCACCACGTAAATAATCACTTCTGCTGGGATGTGCATTATTTAATGGATGAAATTTTAAAAGGATTAGCGATTGCCAAACAGCAAGGTATCGTTAGCTGCACACTCGGAATCGATACATGGGCAATTGATTATGCATTAATTGCCCAAAATGGTGAGCTCCTACAACCTGTGATTGCCTATCGTGACCATCGTACTGACCATACGATGTCCTCTGTGTTTCAACAGATGGATGGTCCGACGATTTATCAAAAAACAGGTATTCAATTTTTGCCGTTCAATACACTATTTCAGCTATATGAGGAAAATAAGGATATCCTTACCCAAACAGCATCTATCCTACTTGTGCCGGATTATATAAATTATCGGCTAACAGGACATATAACAGCCGAAATTACTAATGCTTCAACAACACAATTACTCAATATCGCAACACGTGAGTATGATGAAGAGCTCTTACAAATACTTGGGTTATCACGCGCACAATTTCCGCCATTGATTGAGCCAGGAACAGTCATTGGCCCATTACGTATGGATGCCTTTCCAACATATGATCTGCCTGCATGTACTGTCATTGCAGTCGCATCACACGATACAGCTTCTGCTGCATTAGGAACGCCCGCAAGTACAGACAACTGGGCCTACTTAAGCTCTGGGACATGGTCATTAATCGGTATAGAAACAAAGCAACCTATTGTGACAACACGAACTTTAGAAGAAAATTACACGAATGAGTACGGTGCGGCACACACTTATCGCTTTTTAAAAAATGTAATGGGACTTTGGATTATACAAGAAGTGCAGCGTCTACTTCCGACAGCTTATACATTTGAAGTACTTGTAGAGAAAGCGAAAAAAGTCCCCCCACTTCAACAATATATTAATTTAAATGATAGTCGTTTTATCAATCCAGACAATATGATTGAGGAATTGCAAGCCTATTGTCTGGAAACAAAACAACCTATCCCTAACACAGAAGGTGAGCTAGCTGCGGCAGTTTACTATAATTTAGCTATCATCATAGCGCATCATCTTGAGCAAATCGAAGAAATAGTCGGACATTCCATTGATGTGCTACATATTGTCGGCGGTGGTGCTCATAATGATTTTCTAAATCAATGCATCGCTACCTTTAGTCAAAAAACAGTGGTAACAGGTCCAACTGAAGCCACTGCTATCGGAAACTTATTAGTACAATTAATTCATGTAGGTACTGTTGAATCTATTGAAGCGGGACGCGCACTTGTGAGACGTTCTTTTCCACACAAAGTATTCACCCCTCTTCCTTGTAATCAACAACAACTGTTTTCGGCATTTTCACATGCGACAACCTTTATTGAAAGTGAGGGATAATGATGTTACGAAAAGCATTCGTAATGACTGTTTACCCACAATACTATGAGGAATATGAAAAACGCCATGCTGAATTATGGTCCGCAATGCAAGAGGCAATTAAAGCTCATGGGGCACATTCCTATTCTATTTTCTTACATCCTGCAACTGGACAATTATTTGCCTATCTTGAAATTAACGATGAGCAACTATGGGATGCATTAGCAAGTACAGAAATTTGTCGTCAATGGTGGGCGTATATGGCACCTCTAATGGAAACTTATGCTAATAATCAACCTGTATCAATAGATCTTAAACAAGTATTTCATCTTTCACGATAAGGAGGATATCTATGACAATACAACAACGTTTTCAACAAGCAAAGGCATTCTATGAACATTGGAATATAGATGTAGAAGGAGCACTTCAAACTCTCAAAAATATCCCTATTTCCATTCATTGCTGGCAAGGAGATGATGTTGGCGGCTTTGAGACCAAACGGCAAACACTTTCTGGTGGCATTGATGTAACAGGAAACTATCCTGGCAAGGCACGTAATGGGGACGAACTACGTGCTGATCTTGAGCAAGCATTAGCACTGATTCCTGGTAAACATCGCATTAATTTGCATGCCATTTATGCAGAAACAGATGGGCAAATAGTAGAAAGAAATGAGTTACAGCCTATGCATTTTACTAAATGGGTAGAATGGGCTAAAAAGCATCAACTCGGCTTAGATTTTAATCCAACATTATTTTCACATGAAAAAGCACAAGATGGTTTGACACTATCTCACCCCGATGAGAACATTCGTGCATTTTGGATTGAGCATTGCATCGCCTCTCGCAAAATTGGCGAATACTTTGGGAAAGCTTTAAACTCACCTTGTTTAACAAATATTTGGATTCCAGATGGCTATAAGGATACACCTAGTGATCGTCTAACACCACGTAAGCGCTTAAAAGAATCATTAGATATTATCTTTGCTGAAGATATTGATATTCGCTACAATCTTGATGCTGTAGAGAGTAAATTATTCGGCATCGGTTCAGAATCCTTTGTAGTAGGGTCACATGAGTTTTACTTAAGCTATGCACAACAAAATAATAAACTATGTTTACTAGATACAGGCCATTTTCATCCAACTGAGATGGTGTCTAATAAGCTATCCACACTACTGCTCTTTCACGAAAAGGTAGCATTACATGTATCTCGTCCTGTTCGTTGGGATAGTGATCATGTCGTGACCTTTGATGATGAATTACGGGAAATTGCCATGGAAATAGTGCGTAATGATGCTATTCATCGTGTTATTATCGGTCTTGATTTCTTTGACGCTAGCATTAATCGTATAGCGGCATGGGTTATCGGCACACGTAATATGATCAAAGCATTATTATATGCACTTTTACTACCAAACGATTATTTACGCCAATTACAGGAATCGGGAAATTTTACTGAACGCCTTGCTTTAATGGAAGAATTCAAAACATATCCATTTGGAGCCATTTGGGATTATTACTGTGAAACACAACAAGTACCAGTGCGTGAAAATTGGCTAAATAATGTCAAAGCGTATGAAAAAGAGCTGCTTACTCATCGTAATTAAAGCAGTATCATTATGATGTATGCTAAAATGATGAAGGTTTATCTTACTGAAAGGAGTGTTTACCATGCTTGCAGCAGAAAGACGTAAAAAAATCTTTGAATTGATTTACGAACAGAACTTCGTTAAAGTTACCGATTTAAGTGAGTTATTTTCTGTCACTGAAGAAACTATTCGAAGAGATTTAGAAAAATTAGAACGCGAACATAAAATACAACGGCAACATGGTGGCGCTATTAAAATCCCTTCCGTCGATCAAGAAATCCATTTTACAGAGCGTGAAATTTTGAATGTGCATGAAAAACGGGCGATTGCCTATGAAGCTTTAAAATTCATCCAAACAGGTGATAAAATTATTTTAGATGCAAGTACAACAGCCCGGTGTCTAGCTCGATTTTTGCCTAATATCCCCTTAACAGTCATCACGAATTCTGTCCAGGTAGTTACAGAGCTCGTTGATAAAAATCAAATTGAGATAATCTCAACCGGCGGACGCTACACTGCTAAATCTCATTCCTTTGTCGGGCCGTTAGCAGAACGTTCACTAGCCAACTATCATGTGACAAAGACATTTATTTCATGTAAAGGTGTACATCTTAAGCATGGAGTTAGTGACTCAAGTGAACTTCAGGCTCTATTAAAGGCACAAATGCTTGAACATTGTGATGAAGCAATTTTACTTGTAGACTCTAGTAAAATTAATACACATTCTTTTGCTCAAATCGCTCCACTACACAAAATTCATACCATAATTTGTGATGAGAATATGGATCAGACTTTTAAACAACAGGCTACGGATCTCGGGATTCACATCCACACTGTTACACTTCCACATAACAATATCGGATATTATGGAAGTTAAGAAAAACCAGGCAAAAACGCCTGGTTTTTCTTACTTATAAAATGCAATATGGGATATTCAACAACATTGCAACCTTTTGAAACTGTTTATATTTCCCACCATTTCATCCCCCCTACCATAGAATGTACTGCCATTATAGCAATCTCTCAATAAAAATCATGGCTCTATCTTGTCATAAATTTGCATTATTTTGCTTATTTTCTCCTATTTTAAATTCTATATTAAGCTATCCGTCGTTTCTCCTTTTCTATCCGTCGGTCTGTTCAGACTATCCGTCGCTTCGCCTTTTCTTTCCGTCGGTCTGCTCGGTCTTTCCGTCGCCTTCTTTTCCATCCGTCGTTCTACCCGGACTTTCCGTCGCTTCGCCTTTTCTTTCCGTCGGTCAGACCTGTCTTTCCGTCGCTTTGCCTTTCCCATCCATCGCTTTCAGACAACCCAATTCCAATTAATCAAATAAAAAAAGGAATGCACGCAATTTGTGCATTCCTTCATTATGTTAGAAAAATAAACTTAAGATAAAGTAAATAGCTGCCGCCATGACTGCGGAAATTGGCATCGTGATTACCCATGTTGTCACAATTTTACGTGCCATACCCCATTTAACACCTTTTACACGATGTGCTGTTCCTACTCCCATGATAGATGAAGAAATAACATGTGTTGTAGATACTGGTAAGTGAATTAAAGTTGCACCGAAAATGATAGATGCAGAAGCAAGGTCTGCTGCAACACCGTTTACTGGACGGATTTTCATAATCTTGCCACCGACTGTTTTGATGATTTTATAACCACCTACAGAAGTACCAAGACCCATCGCACATGCTGCTGCAAAACGTACCCAGAAAGGAATATCGTCTGTGTGATGCAAGCCTCCTGCAATTAAAGCGAGCGTAATAATCCCCATCGCCTTTTGTGCATCGTTTGTACCGTGTGTAAATGATTGTAAAGCGGCTGTACCAATTTGCATTGTCCGGAAGCCTTTATTCGTTCGATATAAATTCATATCCTTAAATAATACTTTGAATAAAGACATCATTAAGAAACCACCTGCAAACGCAAGTAATGGTGAGAAAATAAGCGCCTGAAGGATTTTTATAAAGCCACTATAGTTCAAAATATTAAAGCCAGCTGCCGCAATGGCAGCACCAGCCACAGAACCGATCAATGTATGTGATGAACTAGACGGAATTCCAAAGTACCACGTTACTAAATTCCATGTGATCGCTGATAATAATGCCGCTAAAATAACGACAGAACCTGTAGTATCTCCAGTAAAAGCATTTAAGCTGAACGGGTCAACAATATCCTTTGTTAATGCTTTCGCTACCCCAACGAATGTAATAGCTCCGATGAAGTTCATAAGTGCAGCCATATATATCGCTGTACGTGGCTTCAATGCCCTTGTTGATACAGAAGTTGCGATCGCGTTAGCTGTATCATGGAAGCCGTTAATAAAATCAAACACAAGCGCAAATATAACGACTAATATTGTTATCAGTAATATCGTATCCATTTCGTACTCTCCATCTTACGCGTTACGCATAATTATTGTTTCAATTGTATTTGCTACAGTTTGACAGTAGTCTGCAATATCTTCAAATTGTTCGTATATACTCTTGAACACCATGATGCGCATCGGATCTTTTTCTTGAATAAATAATTGCTTCATCGAAGAGCGGAAAATTTCATCACATTCACGCTCATAGTCCTTAATTTGAATAGCATGTTTACGCATTTCAACAAGCTTTTTACTATTTAATAGCTCCATTGCTTGGACCATTTCGTCTGTACTTTTCGCAATATATGTTAAGAATTGGCGCATCGGGTCTGTCACTTCTGTTAAATTGTACATGTCAAAATGAGCAATACAGCCTTCCATTCCATCAATAACATCATCTAATTTATTGGCAAGTGCTAAAATATCTTCACGCTCTATTGGTGTCATAAATGATTTATTGAGCATGACGATCAGCTCGTGAATCAATTTATCTCCACTTGTTTCATATCGCTTCATTGTGTCTGCGATTTCTTTTAGTGAATCTATATTTTCAATACGTGCGTTATGAGCGTAATAAATACCTTCTTTAACGTTTTTAGAAATGTTTAACAATGCCTTAAAAAATGGATCTTGCTTGTTTGAGTTGAACATCATGTTCCTCCTGTTGAATGAATATTGTCGATTTCTGCAATCATCATAACAAAACTTTCACATACTTCTACAGATTTTTAAACATAAACAAGTTGAATTTACAAAAATGTAATATAAAATTTGCCACAATTAATTCTAGGTACTTTTCCAAGTTGAAAACGTTGGAAACTCAGTAACAAAAATGTTCGATTTTTCTTTAAATATACCCATTTTTTCTTTTATTTTTATAAAAATACTTGAAAAACTTTTTTCCCTTCTATTTTTTTCATCATTATAAATGTTAAGGAATTGTAAACGATATTTACATTAGAAATGAAAAACTCCATTGTCATTTATTACAATTCGCAGTACTGTTATTAGAATAGTGTAAGTTACACAGTATGCGATAAAAAGGTTGTGAGTATCATACATATGGACATCGATTTACTATCACTTGTAATACTTTTAGTACTAGGCTTTATCGCATCCTTTTTAAATGCGATTGTCGGTGGCGGAGGATTAATTTCATTGCCTGCCCTTATGGCGGTTGGTTTACCGCCAAGTACAGCGATTGCCACAAACAAACTCGCAAATACAATTAGTAATGGGACTAGCATGTTAACTTTTTTACGAGCAGGCAAGGTTGATATTAAAAAAAATAAGAAAATAATGCCTTTTATTTTTATTGCTTCATTTATTGGAGCATACACCGTGCATCTCGTATCACCAACTATTTTAAAGCCTATGATGCTTGTTATGCTCGTCCTTGTTACGGCTTATACAATTTTCAAAAAAGATTGGGGACAGCAACCTGAAGAACGGTCATTAAGTACTGTTAAGAAAATGGCCTTTGTTGGGGCTTTTGCAGCTGTTGGCTTTTACGATGGTTTCTTCGGACCTGGCACTGGTTCTTTTTTTATTTTCATTTTATTAATGATGGGCAATGATTTCTTGCAGGCCGCTGGTAATGCTAAAGCCTTTAATTTCACATCGAACTTAGCTGCGCTGGCTATGTTTTTACTATTAGGAAAAGTAAATTTTTTATACGGCCTACCGATGGGCTTCGTCATGATCTTTGGTGCCATAATGGGTTCAAAATTTGCGCTGAAACGTGGGACAAAAATGATGCGTATTATTTTTATCATCATGACTTGTACATTAATTGTTAAAAATGCATGGGATTATTTCAGTATCCATTAAAGAAAAACACAACCGATTTCATTAACAAAATTTATCAGTCAATTGACAAAATTTATTAGCGTGCTATAATTCTTTTAGGCTTCACCGCGTTGAAGCGAAGAAGTAACTAGTAGGAGGATTAGCATGTTTCGAATAGAAGCTAAGAGTAACCCTCGATTTATTGAGGCAAGCTTCATAATAATATTAATAATTGCCACGATGGCAATCAGTATTGGGTATTTAAAAGCAACACCCCATATACCTATTTTTCTTGTCATTTCACTTTTACTTGCCTATGGATTACTAAAAAAAGTTCCTTTTCGTGAGCTTGAAGCTGGTATGATTGCTGGTGCAAGTGCTGGACTTGGGGCAGTTTTCATTTTCTTCTTTATTGGTATTTTAATTTCGAGTTGGATTATGGGTGGTACAATTCCAACACTGATCTACTACGGTTTTTTAACAGTTTCACCAAGCTTTTT
Organism: Lysinibacillus sp. NPDC056232; assembly: GCF_042267565.1. Taxonomy (NCBI): domain Bacteria; kingdom Bacillati; phylum Bacillota; class Bacilli; order Caryophanales; family Bacillaceae; genus Lysinibacillus; species Lysinibacillus sp. NPDC056232. The sequence goes on from NZ_JBHJTF010000036.1 coordinate 44,443, forward strand.
CTTTGCCATCGTATTTTTGATTTGTAGTATCGTTGGTGTTTCAGTTGGTAGTTCTTTAACTACTGTAGCAACAGTGGGCGTTGCCTTTATGGGAATCGCCGGTGCAATGGACATCTCTTTAGCTATAACAGCTGGTGCGATTGTTTCAGGAGCTTTCTTTGGGGATAAAATGTCTCCCCTTTCGGATACAACAAATCTTGCATCTGGAACGGTTGGTGTAGATCTTTTCGAGCATATTAAAAATATGGGTTGGACAACGATTCCAGCTTTCGTGATCTCATTCGTCCTTTATGCAATATTATCGCCAACAGGTGGAAATAATTCGTTTGAAACAGTTGAGCAATTTAAAGAGGGCTTACTGTCAACTGGACTTATTCATTGGTATACATTATTGCCAATTGTTGTTCTTGTTATTATGACTTTTTATAAAGCGCCTGCACTTATCACACTCGCAGTCGTCTCCATTATTGGCGTTGGGCTTGCCTACATACAAGAACCGATTGCCTTATCGAATGTCTTTAAAATCCTTTTTGAAGGCTATGTATCTAGTACGGGTGATAAAGGTGTAGATGCATTACTGTCTCGCGGTGGTATGAACAGTATGCTATTTACAATTGCCTTAGTCTTATTAGCATTAACAATGGGCGGTCTTCTATTTACGCTCGGCATTATTCAAAGTATTTTAGCGAAGGTAGAGAGCCTCTTTAAAAGTGCTGGCTCTGTCATTACAGGTGCAGCCATTACGGGGATTGGTGTAAACACATTAATTGGTGAGCAATATTTATCCATCCTACTTACTGGTGAAGCATTTAAAGCACAATTTGAGAAGGTAGGGCTTGCCCCTAAAAATTTATCCCGAGTTATGGAGGACGCAGGAACTGTAGTCAATCCTCTTGTTCCATGGAGTGTTTGTGGTATTTTCATTGCTAGTGTACTAGATATACCAACAACATCTTACCTGCCATTTACCTTCTTCTGTCTACTCGGACCAATTTTGACGATTATCTTTGGTTGGAGCGGTAAAACATTAACAAAGCTTGAAAAATAAGATTGGTAGCTGATGAATTCGTCAGCTACCTTTTTTATATCCCACCATATTTATGCCTATCAATTATGTCTCAGCATAATTGCGTCCCTGTCGCTATACTTTCTGTACAAAAGACATTTGTAGCTGACGCTTCGCTTTCGCTACCAAAAAACATTTGCTAAAAGAAGTTAAATAATAACCAATTAATAGATACAAACAATCCTGAAACGATGAAGACACTTAAAAATCTCATCAATAAATTAACATCACACGATGAAAAATAAAAGACTAACTAAAATGTACATTTTAGTTAGTTTTTTATAAACCACACTTAATGATAAGGTTCTCCGGAATGTAACTAAGTGCGGTTTTTTACAATGTAAGTTTTAAAATGCTAAACTAGAAATAATAATTTTTTATCCGCTTCGATGTAGATGAACGTCGAGCAATATGGACAGTATGAGGCATGTAAAGCATAGATTTTAAAACTCTCTTTTTCACTTGTTTATTTCATATAATTTTTTACTAGCTCATAACATCTTTCTTTCGTATATTGAGCTTCAATTTTATACTTTGTAATTTCTTTCATTTCATCGTCAGCATACTTTGAAGCCGCATTTTTGGCAGAACTCTCTTTGTCTTTAATCCACTTTATTTGTACTCCTTTTAAACTCTCCATGTCACCACTAGAAAGTTGCTGTTTTAACAGAGCATAAATTTCGTTTAAGATATTATCCCATCTTTTATATGTTTCTTTTTCTGCTTTTAAAATTTCTGTATTATCTTTATTAGTATACAAATGCTCAAGATCTGCTAAACCAACATCAATCGAATCTAGCTTCTGTATGTACTCATCTTTTTGACTTCCATTTGTAACTTTTTCTTGTTTTTCTTCAATAGTAGTTTGATTTACTTGTGTTGTATCTTCTGGAAATTCAAAGTAAGCATATCGGGCATCTGAAGTAATGCTATTTGATTGAACCTCTTGACCTTTTGAGTTTTTAGTAACAGCATAAATCTTTATACTATCGTCAGCTGGAAGAGGATACATTTTCCCTATTTCTGAAACAGTCAATTTAGTGGATTTCCCATTCACATAAACGATTGCGTCTTCTATGTCAGAATCTAATTCTAAAGATGTCATATTCCAATCAAGATCAATTTCCAGCTTATTTGATCCATTGCCTCGGATTGCCAGTTCACCGCTATTCTTCAAGTTAGCCCACTGACCATCATACGTATAACTCCAGGCATAAACACCAGGCAAATACTGCCCCAATAATTGTGTGCCTTCGTTATCCGTTTTAATTTTATGATTATTAATGATAATTTCCATATCCTTAAATGGCGCTTCAGTGTAGACTTCTATTGGAACCAATTTGAATTCTACCTTTTTAAATAGCCCAAACAAGACTTTCTTTTGTAGAACCGTTATCAAATCTGTACCATGGCTATCACTAATGGGATCTGCAAATTTACCATTTTCTAAAGAATTTACTTCCTTTATTAAATTATCACGAATTGCGCTCCACCCATTTTCCTTTACATACAAAGAAAAACTTTCAGCATCATAAATCGATTTTTCAGGAATTTGGAATTCTTCTAAAAACGCTTGATAATCTTCTTGTTTCAATGCGGAATCCATCGCTTCAATCTGTTTCATCGGATCTAACATTTTCGTAATAGCAATATTTGCGATCACAACTAACCCGATCATTACTGCAATACCTACGATTGTAAACTTACTCTTCTTCGACATAGGCTTCTTTTTTGCATTTTGTTTAGAATGCTGAGGTCCTACGGTATTATTCGATTCAAATTTAGTTTCCATTACCGAATTAATAGGTTTACCACAGTTCTCACAGAACTTAGTTTCCTCTGCATTTTGATGACCACAGTGGACACAAAAAACCATTTTTATCCCTCCTTTCATATACATCAGCATATTATACATTATTATAATAAAACTTACTTAAATAATTTTAATTATTGTGTTTTTTGATAAGGGTACTAGTTTTACTGAAAAAACAGTAACTACCACCAAAATCAAAAGAATAAATACACAAAAAGGGATGCCAACACACAGCGTTACTCTATGTTAGCACCCTTTACATTTCAAAATTAAAATGTTTAACTCTCAGACTGAGGTAATCGAAATAACCTCACTTATTTATGATACGGTTCTCCGTAATGAGCCCAAAATTGGTCCAACCACCACAAACCCCGACTACAAGTAGTAGGGGTTAGCCAAGAGTTGGGATTAGTTAAAAATATTCAGTCAAACTGGTGGATAGCCCCTTTGGGATGTTAGGAATGCCACCATTATGTAAATTAACTTAATAGTCCAACCTAAACCTTTACTCCTAATACGTATATTATAAAACCAGTAAAAATCTATTAAAAAAATGGGTGATTTTCCTTCACCTTTGTTTTATACTAGTATAATATTGTTTATTAAAGAAAAAATATGTAAATACGGAAAACTTTGAAGTCATAAAAATTAAATCAGAAAAAGAATTAACTAGCAATAAAATTATTCAATCAGTAAGTTATTAGAAGGAGAGAATACTATGAATAAGATTTTTAAATATTTTATTATTGCCATGACATGCGTCGTTACATTTAGTTTACAAGCACATAATGCTTCTGCCTACTCTGGCATAGACGTATATGTAGCAAACGAACAAACACAAAGCTATCACAGTGATGCAATTATTCATAATGGCGTAACGCTAGTACCACTACGAGGCGTATTTGAAACATTAGGTGCAACAGTGAGCTGGAATGCGAAAGATAAAACGATTACAGCGAAAAATAGCACGAAAACAGTTTGGCTAATGGTCGGTTCAAAAAAAGCAAAAATTAACGGCAACGCATTAGTTGTGACAGCAGCACCAATTATAAAATCAGGGACAACATTAGTGCCATTACGCTTTATTAGTGAAGCATTAGGGGCGACAGTTTCTTGGGATCAAGATTTAAATGAAGTATCCATTTATGCTAAAGGATCTTCGCAAGTAGAGCGCTCACATTGGTTAGGCTATTACAATAATCCAGCCTTTACAGGATCAGGTGTAGAAACATCAATTCGTATTGATAAAGTGACACCGACAAAAATTACATTTACATCTGTTAATGGCTATCGCTATGACCCTACAAATGGAAAATTATTTGGCTACCAAATGCCATGGCACGTTAACTATACAACACGTGACGCACAGCTAATTTTTGATGATGTGGCATCATATGAGTTAAATGGCTGCTCATTTGATTTAGTTAAATATGATGATGAAATCCGTGTTGAAAATATGAACGGCTCTTGCGATCATTTAGGCCTTGCCGAATATGAAGGTGAATATACGGAATATCGAAAGTTAGAAAACATATAAAAAAGCCAACGGAGGCATTCTAATATTAAATTTAGGAATACCTCCTTTTATTATGTTTTTATACCAATCAATAAAATTCTTCTTTTTAAGTGTTTATCATTTAAACAAATTCTCTCTGTATCTTAAATTAAATCTACAAACGTAGGCGCAAAATAGCTTTCCCTTTATATAAAGTTACTTAGTTAAATCAAGCTAACCTTCTTAACAAAGAAATGAAATAAGCCATCAAAAACACATTAATAATAACTGTTCTTGATGACTTATGTGAAAAAAACGCACTTATTTATGATACGGTCATCGTATTATGTCTAGATCCGGTTATTTTTATTTAAAATATATTTGAGCTTTGGGTTCTAAAAGGTAGATAGTTCTTGCATTAGCATTTGTTCCATCTTTATCCCTCTTAACTAATCCTTTCTCCTCTAATTTGTCTATAATTCTTCTGATTTTTTGAACTGTACAATCAATTTCTTGAGCTAATTCTAATGGATATTGTTCAGGGCTAATTCTTAAAGAATTCAATATTTCATATTCAACAGGTAATAGTAACATTTCTTCTGGTTTCTCATCTAAATCTATTTCAACGTTTCTTATCTCACATTTTCCAATTTTACATTTTGGGCACAACATATCATACATTTTGAGAAAATCTAACTGTTCCATTTTAAATGATGCTGCACAATTTCCGTTGTCGCATTCAATAGATTTAGCTTGTTCCAAAAATTTTTCTATCAAAAAATTATAATTAAATCTTCTTTGTATAACATACTTCCTATCTTTTCCTCTACCGTAATTAATATTCTCTTTTACACACAAACCATAATTTAAACTATAAAAAGACATAATATCTCTGCTATCTTGGTCTTTCTGCTCATTATATTTTGTTATAAAATAATTTAATTCTAAAGTTTGTAAAAAATCTTCATACTTTGATTTATCTACATAAAAATGACTTGACGGTGG
>NZ_JBHJTF010000037.1:0-49643 GCF_042267565.1 Lysinibacillus sp. NPDC056232
GTCACACCCGTTCCCATACCGAACACGGAAGTTAAGCTCTTTAGCGCCGATGGTAGTTGGGGGCTTCCCCCTGTGAGAGTAGGACGTCGCTAGGCTACATGATAAAATTATTCCGAAGTAGCTCAGTTGGTAGTAGCACCTGACTGTTAATCAGGTTGTCGCAGGTTCGAGTCCTGCCTTCGGAGCCATTCTTGGAGAGTTGTCCGAGTGGCCGAAGGAGCACGATTGGAAATCGTGTAGGCGGTTAACACTGTCTCAAGGGTTCAAATCCCTTACTCTCCGCCAGCACTTTAAGGATTTATCATTCCAAACGATGGCCCCTTGGTCAAGTGGTTAAGACACCGCCCTTTCACGGCGGTAACACGGGTTCGAATCCCGTAGGGGTCACCATTTTTCAATACCCAGATGGAGGATTAGCTCAGCTGGGAGAGCATCTGCCTTACAAGCAGAGGGTCGGCGGTTCGAGCCCGTCATCCTCCACCATTATTTAAATAAATCACCTTATTATCGCGGGGTGGAGCAGTGGTAGCTCGTCGGGCTCATAACCCGAAGGTCGTTGGTTCAAATCCGGCCCCCGCAACCAAAATGGTCCCGTGGTGTAGCGGTTAACATGCCTGCCTGTCACGCAGGAGATCGCCGGTTCGATCCCGGTCGGGACCGCCATTTTTTTAAAAGAATATGGGTCAGTAGCTCAGTTGGTAGAGCATTAGATTGAAGCTCTAAGTGTCGGCGGTTCGATTCCGTCCTGACCCATCACATTTTTTTGCCGGTGTAGCTCAGTTGGTAGAGCAACTGACTTGTAATCAGTAGGTCGTGGGTTCGACTCCTATCGCCGGCACCATGACTTTCCCGGAGGGGTAGCGAAGTGGCTAAACGCGGCGGACTGTAAATCCGCTCCTTAGGGTTCGGCGGTTCGAATCCGTCCCCCTCCACCAGTTTTAATTTAATAGGGGCATAGTTCAACGGTAGAATAGAGGTCTCCAAAACCTTTGGTGTGGGTTCGATTCCTACTGCCCCTGCCAATTAATTTAAAATAATAAAATATGATAATATGGCGGTTGTGGCGAAGTGGTTAACGCACCTGATTGTGGTTCAGGCATTCGTGGGTTCGATTCCCATCAGTCGCCCCATTTAATTTAAAATAATAAAATATAATAATATGGCGGTTGTGGCGAAGTGGTTAACGCACCTGATTGTGGTTCAGGCATTCGTGGGTTCGATTCCCATCAGTCGCCCCATTTATATATATTTAACTTTTGGGGTATAGCCAAGCGGTAAGGCAACGGATTTTGATTCCGTCACGCCCTGGTTCGAATCCAGGTACCCCAGCCATTTATTGCGGAAGTAGTTCAGTGGTAGAACACCACCTTGCCAAGGTGGGGGTCGCGAGTTCGAACCTCGTCTTCCGCTCCAATTATTTTATGGCGGCATAGCCAAGTGGTAAGGCACAGGTCTGCAACACCTTTATCACCGGTTCAAATCCGGTTGCCGCCTCCATATTTTATTACTCAATCGGTTTATCCGATTTTTTTTATCTCCATTATGCCGGTGTGGCGGAATTGGCAGACGCGCACGACTCAAAATCGTGTTCCTTTGGAGTGTCGGTTCGACCCCGACCACCGGTATCTAAAACGCAGACGTATCAAGAGTTCTCATTAATTTGAGAGCTCTTTTTTTGTTGTCTAAAACACTAAAACAGTCGTCTAATCGAACGACCTTTCATTATTGGAGGTGGTTAAGTGGCAAGGAGAATCAATGAATTGTCAGCTTCCCAAATTGAGATGGTAGAGAAGAAGCTTATAGATGACTTACCTTACAAATATGCTTTGAAATGGTTTATAGAAGACTGTGAGGTAAGAAATCTACGTCCTTTTACAATAGCTTACTATCACAAAGAGCTAAAACAATTCTATATCTATTTACGAGAAACAGGCACTACTACAGATATGAGTGAATTTTCTCGTGAGGATTTAAAATCAATTATTAAATTTATGCAACAAGAAAGAAAATTGAAGTCTGTAACGATTAATACTCGTTTAAGAGCCATTCGTACTTTCTTCAATTTCCTTGAGCGTGAAAAGCACATTTCTTCTGACAATAATCCTGTTAAGAATTTGAAGTTACTAAAAGACAATAAACAAATTATGGAAACCTTTACTAAAGCAGAAATAAATAAGCTATTAAAGCTTCCTAACATGCGAACAATGACAGGTCTACGTGATTACACGATGATGCTCTTTATGTTGGAAACAGGTGTTAGGGTGAATGAGCTTGTAAACATCCATATTCATCATGTAGACATGCCTAATAGTCGAGTATTGATTGCTTCACCCAAAGGTCATCGTCAACGCTATGTGCCTGTGCAAAAGGAAATGCAAGAGCAGCTAAAGCGTTACTTAAAAATACGTGGAGATGTTGATTGTACGCACTTATGGATTAATCATGACGATGGGGCATTAGCACGTCACTCATGGCAACAAATCATGTGCAACTATGGGAAAGAGCTAGATATTAGGGCGAATTGCCATAAGTTTAGACATACGTTTGCTCGTATGGCTGTGGAGCGTGGTGCTAATCCATTTGAATTGCAGGCTATTCTAGGACACTCTACACTTGACCAAGTTTTAACCTATGTAAATTTATTTAGCAATGATGTGATTAAGAAGCACGAGAAGTTTAGTCCATTGCAGGATTTGAACATATGAGGGAGCTTATTCGATGGAGAAAGTAATTGTAGAAACTATCAACGGTATGCGTCAAATCAAAGCTGAATACAATCCAAAGTTCAACTCAGTAAGGTTTGAGGAAAATACGGTGCTTCATGATGGTAGAAGCTTCAATATAAGTCGAATGACTTTGAGGAAAGAAGATGTACAAGCTATGTTAGCTTACTTTGATGAATTAGAGAAATAGGTAATAAAAAAGAGGGTTAGCACTCGCAATGCTACCCTCGGAACTCAAATTAGCAATACCCAAATACAACTAAATATGAGCGTTTAACATGCCTTCATTTTACTTCAATAAAAGTGAAAATGCAAAGGTCTAGTTTCCTATTGTCTTTTTTAGGTAGCATGAGGTCATGTTGGCTCGTTGGTGGAAACCTAGTAACACCAATTGAATCTAAACTTGACAGGTTATGACTTAGCCAACGCATGAATTAAGTCTAGGATACCACTACAAGCTTCCTTGTTTGCTTGGGTGTCTGAATGGTGTTGACTACCATTAAAGGTCAGGAGTGGAAGGTCTGAGTGGCTACGGTCACACAGGATACATCATATATTGTAATTGTTGCTGAGTTTCTCATAGCAGTAGAATAGGCATTTACGCTACGTGTAAGGCACGTATAAGGATTACAACAACTATCGGGGGCAGAAGTAGATTAGTAGATGTATTGTTCGAGAGGACGCATTTAACAAGGGCATACATATACGGATACCTCAAATGACGGATTCATGTACGATTGCAAATGTCTTGTCTTGTTCCTTTAATTCTATTTATAGTTTTATTGAGAACAAGGCAAGGCATTTTTGCTCCAAGCCGTTTTCCTCAATTCTGGCTTCATGATTGGAAGGGCGTAAACAATTGTCAAGCTTAAAGTATTCTAAGGGCGTAAATAATATTAATTTATACTCGAAAAGTAGCTATGTAGATTATGAACCAAAAAGGACAAAATTAAGACCCATGCCCATGTTAAATGTGTACCAAAAAGGACATTATTTACATAGGGGGGTGTTAATTGTGTGCTGATTTGGAACACATCTTGACAAGTTTAAAGAAAGAAACCTATTAAAGAAATAAATAGGGATAAAGAAATAAACTATGGACGGGCTTGCGCCCTTGTTTATTTTCAAGATTAAACCTAAGAATCTGCTAGTCACGAGAGCTTATTACTGTTAGCAATCTTGAAGCTTGCGAAATTAAACAATTTAATATGGTTTAAAAGGTTATTGAAGTATTTAAAAAGGTTTAAAAGTTTTTAATAGCGTATAAAACAATCTGAAATGCTTTACAAGACCTTTAGAGCATATAAAACAATTTGAAATAGTTTAAGGTTCTTTTAAAAGTATTTAAAAGTATTTAAAAGGTATTAAAAGGTTTAGTTTCTAAGGTGGGTACTTTGAAGCTCCGCATAACAGGATTCTAACGCATCGAGATTCGTTTAAGTGGATAGTTGGTCATGTGGATTCATCTCACAGGTCGATTCTATAGAGCTTTCTTGTGATTGTATTGAAAGCATAACAAAAGGACTTGTATATATGACAAATTATCTATCATGCACACAAGTCCTGTTCTTATTAAACTAAACACACGTTAGTGGAGGAAGGTAACCAAAAGTCGTTATTTATCTATATTTGCATTTTGTGATTCTGTTTCAAATTCTTCTTTTAACAATCCATAGTAAGCTAAATCGTAAAATAGACCAAACCGAGCTACGTGTTGCTTTAAAGTACCTTCGTATTTTAGTCCCACTTTCTCCATTATTCTCCACGAACCAGGATTAGAAGTAAATGATGCTGCAAAAATCTTGTTTAGATTTAGATGATTAAAGCCATACTCCAGTAACACTTTAGTGGCTTCAGTGCCATAACCTTTACCCCAATATTCCTTTCCAACCCAATACGCTAATTCCCCTCGTTTATGTGGTGCAGACAAATTCAAGTTAATAAGACCAATTAGAAGTTGTGATTCTTTCTCTGTTATCGCAAACATTACGATTTTATTATTTCTTTCTGAACTAAGGATACTTTCAATAAATTGTATTGCAGAACCTTTAGGGTATGGGTGAGGAATATTTAAAGTAGATTTAGCTACATCATAATCCCCAGCCAATTCTTCAATTCTCCCCGAGTCATCAGTACTTAATGGTCTTAATAATAATCTTTCTGTTTCCAATTTACCCAAAATATATCCCCCTTTTTGAATTTAACTGAAAAATCAGTCGTTTGGTATAGTGTAACACACTTACAAATATTGGTGTATGGAAAAGTGAGCTTATAAAGCAAGGTATACTGAGATTGCGGTAGCTCACTGTTATTTGGTGTAATTATAATAGAAGCTGTTCCAATATGCTTTCCTACTTTTATTTCAAAAGGTTACGCTAAGGTACATCATTCTACTTAGCATATTTATATATATTAAAATACTAATAAATATAATATAAATACACTAAGTAGATAGCCATACCTAAACGTAACCTATAGAATTTGATGTTTAAGCTGTATTAAGTTTGCCTTAATGAGCAGATAGGAGAAAAAATCACACTTCAACAACAATGGAAAATAGACACCTGCTTTAAAAACGATTCTAAGGACGCTGTAGCGAGATATGCAGATTAAATGATTCTATGTTAGTGAATGAGTTTAAGACCTCCCTGTGAGCCTGCTAGGTGGATTAGAGTTGGGTGTGAGAGCTTATGGTTTGGTGTCGTGATAGAAGAACAAAATGATGATTAAAGCACCTGTTGAGCTGAATAGGTGTTTTTTTGCGTGTTAAATAAGGATATTTCCAAAAATAATAAATTTTTGATATTTATTTTTAGTAAATCCTTAGCAAAGATGGGGAAATGACATATAATTAATAATATAGGGCTAAAAATCAGCTAGAAGAAAAGTTGGTGACAGCTACACTATATAAATTGAAGGGAAATTTAGCATGGAAGAAACAACAAACATAAGGCAACAAATTAATGATAAGCAAGCATTTATCAAGTCAATCATTAAGTTGAGCAATGGCATCAAATACAATAAATCATATGAGATTGTTGAAGTAGATGATTATATTGATGGTCATGTTGCTTACAAATACCACAAGATAGTAAGAGAGCCGATTATTAATAGTTCGATAGAGTATATTGCTATTAGGGTTAGGTCAATCAAAGAGGTTTACGCTAGGTATGCCTACACTTTGCATCTAAGCAAGCTTAACGAATATAAATCATTATATGAGGAAACTAAGTTGACTGAGGTTGTCCATTCAAGCCTAATGGAAATTGGTCAAGCATATGATGTATATGAGTTTGATAAGGTTGAAATGGACATGTTCCCACACTTTGACGGGGAATTAGCTTACTGTTTAGATGAAATTAAAAAAGTTTTACCAAACATCAAAGCCGAACGAACAAGGCTATTTGCAGAAGCAGATAATGCTATCACAAGGGTGCTAAATGATATTTTGCCTTTGGTTGATTTAACTAAAAGCGACAAAGAGATTGTTAAGTTTATTAATGAAGCTTTATTAAAACGCACACCGAGAGAGCTAAACAGGGAGAATGGTACAAGATTCATCAATCGCAAGGGTAAAAGCTATTATATCAGCAAAGGCAAGATGAAGCTAAGACCTAAGCAATTTATCGCTCAAAAGGTGTTGGAAATTGATTTCTTAAATTTGAATAAACACCAAAAGGAATTTGCTGAAAAGTTGTTGCTAGAGGTGCAAGTAGATTTTAATAATGGATTGACCGATAATTTTATCTTTGATGAAGATGGGTTTATTAGTGGCATCAATAAGCGGCATTATTCTGAAAGAATGGAACTCAAAGAGAGTAACTTCAAAAATACGTTAGCTAGAATACAAGCAAAATATCAAGATTATAGGAATTGATATTTTGTTCAAAAAAATGAGTAACACTTTTTGTGTATATAATGTTGTTGTGAGGGCGGTAATATATCGCTCTCACCAAAATTAAAATCATATTTATGCTTAGGTCTTACTAGTACCTGAGCGTAATCCCATTAGATATTGTCTAAGCTTACTTTTATTTGAGCGTAATTGTTTTGCTATTGACAATGCAAGACAGGGCTACTTATATTGTAGTCCTTTTTTTATTGAGTTTTATTCAACTTTTTAACTGAGCGTGGTCATTTCTTCTATATGAATGTACGGACGCTCAGGACACCACCTGTCAAGCTCGAGTAGCGCCTATGAACTGTTTTGATGATTCACTTGAAGAATTTATGAGTTAAGCAATCCAAACACGTTACCGAGCGTTCTAAGAGCTTGCACAGGATGATGGAATATCAAGCCATGAGCAATCTGCTTATAGGCTTTTTTTGTTCTGTAGAAATACGGAAAATCTAATCAGAAGGAGATTTATTAATGGAAAACTTACAAACAGCAGAAGTTGCAGAAGTAACTGAAATGGAGTCTATTGAGGTTGCTGAAACAATCGAAGTACCTCAGCAGGAGCGAAGACTTGAATCATTGAAGCAGGAAAAACAGGAGCTTCTAAAAGAGGTTGAACGCTTAGAGCAAGAAAAGGTTCAATATGAAAATCTGAGATTGCAGTTACAGCTCGAAGAACGAGGGTTTGGTTTTGCAAAGGAATTTGTAGAGAAGTATGGCTTTGCTAAAACACCAGTAGAAAGAATAGACGCTTTAGCGGAATTAATCAATGAAGTAAAACTTGATTTGGGCTTCAAGCCAAAAGAAGTTGCTAAGCAAGATGATTATACAGCTCACCAACAAAAAGGTGACGCTAAAGGCATGATTGCCAGCAAGTTCTCAAAGTTATTTAAGTAAAACAAAACAAACAGGAAGAAGGAATTTATTTATGTTTAAATCACAATCATTCACAGAATCAGAACGCATTTCACTAGCGAACGAAATCGCAGTTATTGGAGTGCAAGCAACACCGTTAACATCATTACTAATGTCAAAAGGCAATATCGAAAAAGCTCTTAGCACAGTCTACACATGGAGAGAAAAATCACTATCAAACGATGATGATATTTCAGCGGTAGAGGGCGCAGACACAACAGTATTTTATGAGAGCGCTAGAGCTGAGCTAAACAACATTCTTGAGATTTTCAAGAAAGGTGTACAAGTATCAGGTACAGCAGAAGCAATGCAATCAACGCAGTTCTCAGCAGAAGTTGCTGACCGTTTGCTAGAGCTTAAAGTGAACATGGAAAAGAAATTTATCAATGGTCTAAAGGCTGATGGTTCAACAGCACCTTTCAAACGTCAATTATCAGGATTGATTGAAATGGCTGATGCTTCTAATGAAGTTACAGCTACAATTGATGAAGCAGCTATTAAGCAAATTATGCGTAATCTATGGGGTCAAAATTTAGCAGAGGGTCAAGTGTACGCTTTTGTTAACGCTGACATTAAAGAAGAAATTGACGCAATCTACAAGGACAACTACTCTTACAACCATGTGACAACTTCATTTGGTCTACTAGTAGATGAAATCAACACAAACTATGGTTCGGTGAAATTTGTTCTATCTAAACATGTGCCTGCTGACAAAGTGGTGTTCTTCAATGACGCTTATGTTGATTTAGCATACTTGCGTGAACCACATTTTGAGCCACTTGCTAAAACAGGTGATTCAGTAAAAGGTCAGGTTGTTGCAGAAGCTACATTAAAAGTAGGTTCAACTAAAGCGGTTGCAGTTTTAACTAAAATTTAATCTATTGGCACTCTCGATTATGGGAGTGCCTTTTTCAATTCATTTCATGAAAATTTTTAACTGAGAAAGAAAGGAAGTAAGACCATGACACAAACAGAATTATTTTTGATGCGTAGACAAAAGGGCATTAAGTTAAATCAAATTGCTAAAACAATTGGTTGCTCAATTGCTCTATTGTCAAAGTATGAGCATAACAAAGTAGCAATGGACTCAAACAAAGTTAACCAATACAAAGACTATATCCTAAATAACTAGCGCACAATGGAGCAGAGCAGAGCAGAACAGAACAGCAAAGAATAGAAAAGGAGCTTTACATATGAAACAGCTAACTGAACAAGATTTCTTCTTTTGTTTCACAAAGAAACTTTCAATCTTTTTGAAATCAGAAGGAATCTCATACATTTTTAAAGCTAAAAGCATTAAGGACAATGCGATTTATACAGTCTACCAAAAAAATGATGAACTACAGCGAGCTTTAGACAAATACAAGGAAATCAATTAGGGAGTTACCAAGAAGGTGACTTCTTTTTTTCATACAAAAATACAATCACACAGGAGTTTTTACCAATGGAATTTTTCAAATTTATTATGATTAACAATCAACTACTAGATGAAAGAACTGAGCTTCATCTTACATCGAATGAGCTATATATCTACTCGCTATTATCAATGAGTAGAAATTGGAGAGATAAAATATTAATAACACCATCGACTATCCACGACATGGGTCATATCAAGTTAGCTAGTAGCAAAAAGCGAGGAGTTCAAGCCATTAAGGACACATTGATTAGCTTGAGAGATAAAAAGGTTATCAGATTTACAAATGCAGATGGTGAGCTTACAGATGATTTTAAAGCGAATGATACTTTATAGTTGAGCTATCAGAATTTGATGACACTGAGGGACACACACAGCTTCATTTTGAGGTTTTCGATGAAATAAAAGAGGTTCGCCATTTACATGTGTATCTTGCTGTTTTTAAGTGGGCTAACAGTGGTGATGGCACATTTGGGTGCTCTAAGTCACGTTGGGCAAACATTTTAAAATGCTCAGAATCAACAGCAATCATAGGAGTCAATGAAGCTGTTGAAGTAGGTCTGATTCATAAAAATATTGGTGATTACAATGAGACAGGTAAGCAAAATACCAACCAATATAGAACAACACCATTTAAAGATGATGAAATCACATATCATTCATTCAACAAGAAATATGTTGAAAAGGAAATAGAGGAAGAAACAAACCTAAAGCATTTTAATGTTGAGCAACTTAAAGAAGCAGAACAGAGCTTCAACACATTTAAGAATGAAAATGGCAAAGATGCGTTTCCTGTTGAAAAGGATTATATTGCATTTTTAGACTTGCAAAAACAAAAGAGGGAAATGGGCTTAACTGACTTTGAAATAAGAGTTTTTAGAGCAATGGAGAATCGCATTAAGAAGCTGAAAAAGCAAAAACCTTTAATAGATAAAGAAACATATGAAGAGTATAAAGTGGTTGATAGATGTATTGAGCAAGCCAAACTTGCTATTGAATATAGAGATGAAGTAAACGCTAACCACCACTAAGAAAGGAATGATATTAATGGATATTTACAAAGCACTTGAAGCAGTTCCATATAAAAAACAAGAATACTTCAAATGGAAATTTGACTTATATGTCAATCGCACAGAAAAACAAACAGAAGAAGAACTATGTCAAAAGCTAGATGTGAAAACATTGAACCATATGAAGAAGTGGGAGAAATCTTCTGAGTATCTAATGTTGACTAATTTGTATCTTGAGTCACGCATGGCAAATGACTTGGAACAAATTTATCAAGTCACAGCACAGAAAGCTCTCACAGGCGATGAGAAGGCTATTAAGCTATTACTAGACCTTCAAAAGCAGGTCAGAGCATTTAACAAGGAAGCTAAGACAACTAAGGTCTATGAGCCAACTGAAAACGATGGTGCTTATGATGAATTGGAGTTGTCTTAAAAATGGTAACTAAAGTTAATAAACTGACCAAAGTTCTGAGTGAATTTCCACTATTCGCTAAGAACTTTATTTTTATTACAGATAACGAAAATGAGGTTATCAAATTTGAAATTAATGAAGCTCAGCAGGAAATTGAAAGCTTGATGCTAGACAATCGCTTTGTGGTGATTGGTAAAGCAAGGCAAGCAGGTATTTCAACTTTTGTGCTTGCTAGAGCATTGTGGCGAGCATTGACAAAGCCCAATGAAAACATTTTGATTGTTTCCTATAAAGGTGATTCAGCTAAAGCGTTATTTGAAAAGCTTAAACAGATGAATGATGCTGTGCCAAGAGAAAAATTCCCTAATGTGTTTCCAAAGGTTCGCAGGGATAACAGAAGCGAGCTGTTGTTTACCAATGGCTCAAGAATCAGTTCTGTCACAGCAGGTAATAAAGATATTGGGCGTGGTTCTACTTATACCTATGTTCATCTATCTGAGTTTGCTTTCTACGCTTCACAAGAAACTCAATTGCTGTCAGTTGAACAGTCCCTTGCAAAAGGCGCTGAGAGCCAACTGACGATTGAAACAACCTCAAATGGTACAAGTAACCACTTCTATCGCCTTTACATGCAAGCCCTCAAAGGTAAGTCAAAGTATATTCCTTATTTCATTCCTTTCTATCACAAGCTATACAAAAAACAATTTGCTCATGACTATGATGAAGCTGAGCGTTGGTACAAAGCAACCAATAGTGGCAAGCGCCTTGCGTCAGATGATTTAGAAGATGATGAAGTAGCTCTACATAATACAGGCGCAACTTTAAAGCAACTTATGTGGCGCAGGTGGAAGATTCAAGATATGGAGAATGAACAGCAGTTTATGCAGGAGTATCCTTCCAATCCATTAGAATCCTTTATTAGTACAGGGAAAAGTGTGTTTGATCAAAGTAAGGTATTAACTAGGCTTTCTTATGCTATTGACCCACTTCCTAAAAATGATGTGCTGTCAGAAGCGCCTGAGAGCGTTCGAAAATACATTGGTAAGGGCTTAGACCTTTTCGAATTGCCTGAGCGCTCAAAGAAATATTACTTTGGTGTCGATACAGCAAGTGGCTCAGGAAATGACTATTCAACAATCACAGCTTTTGATTCAGATGGACAACAGGTAATGAGTTTCTATCACAACAAAATTGCAGTCTATGAATTTGCTCAGGTCATTTATGACTTGGGTATTTTTTATAACTACGCATTTTTAACAGTGGAGCGTAACAGCTATGGTCTTCCAATCATTGAGCGCCTACGAAAAGAACGTGGCTACCTCAATATGTATAAGATGAAAACCTTTGATGAACGAGGAAAGAAGAAGCTTCAAATTGGTTTCGTGACTTCTGAGAAAACAAAGGCAATCATGATTTCAGACATGAAGGAACAGTTTGAGCTTGGTCTTATTAACCTTGAGTGTAAGACCACCTTGCAACAGATGCAGATGTTCATTGAAACAAATGGGCGCTTAGGGAACAAGCGTGGGAATAGTGACTTGCACCATGATGATAGTGTTATTTCAACAGCTCTAGCGATTCAAGGCATGAAAACAAACAAATGGTATGTATAGAGATAGTCCTTCCTTAAAGGAAGGGGTATCACTGAATAACAAAAGAATGGAGCTAAGTAAATGTTAGAAGCGTATAGAAAAAGAGTATTGGCAATGGAAGAAGAACAGTTAAATAATGTGGGGCAATCTAATATTGACCTTGCTACAAAAAAGAGAACCTTAGAGCTTGATATTAAAGAACTCAATCGAGAGCTAAAAGCTAAAGAATTGTTGTTGCATGAAGTAACAATAATGATGATTCAAGATTCGAAGTAAGAAAGGAATTAAAACGATGAATTTAGAAAGATATTTACAAGTAAAGCACAAAGGTAGCGCTCATTGGTTCTTAGAGGAAGTAAGCTCTTATGACAACCAAGAGCGATTGCAGGGAGTGCTTGAGAAGAAGAAGTATTTAGATGGTCAGCACAAGATTTTACAGCGTGGTTCATTCAAATACAATGGTCAAGTCATTGAGCCAAGAAAGATTGTCATTCAGATGGCTAAGACCATTCTGAACTTCCAAACGCAATACCTATTGAAGAACAGTGTCAATATCATTGGAGCTGAGAAAATGGTTGAGCAGTTCTTGAAGGTCAATAAGCTTGGTCGCTTTGATGACAAGAATGTTATTATCCTTAGCAAGCTGATGAAGTTTGGTCAAGTTGCTGAGTATCTTTTCATTAATGCTAAAGGTCGCATTGATTCAAAAATTATTAATGCTGAGGATGGAACACCTGTATTCAATCATCATGGAGAAATGATTGCTTTCGTTGAGCATTATGTCTTTGATGGAATTACTTATTATACAGTCTACACAGACAAATTAGTCCAAGAGTGGAGTAATGAAGGTGGCGAATTAAAACTCGCTGCTCAACACGTTAATTTAAGTGGTTTACCTATCTTGTACAGGACTGACAATGAATTTAGCAACACAGAAGGGCGCTCAGAGCTAGATGATTACATGGGAATCTTAGACAACATGGAAGATGTGCTTTCTAAGTATGTTGATTCAATGTACAAGTTTATGAATCCTATTCCTGTTGCAGTTGGTCAGCAACTTAAAGATTCTCTACCTAGTGAAATTGTTGGGGGTGGCTTAAATCTTGATGATGGAGCAGACTTCAAGATGGTAACTAATCAATTGGATTCTAAGTCATTTGAATTGGTCTATAAGACACTTCAACAAGCTCTATTAGATGTAAGCTCGACACCTGCTGTATCAATGAACAAAACTGATGTGAGCAATCTATCAGAGGTTAGTATCAAGCTGTTGTTCTCACTTGCAGATACCAAAGCAGGTCTGAATGAAACATACTTGAAGAAGGGCTTCTATGAGCGTTGGGAGAAAGTTTGTGAGCTGTTGAAATACAAAGGTGTTCATATCACAGAAGATGATTTTATGACGCTTGAATTTAACTTCCAATACAATACACCATCTAACCATGCTGAGATTATTGACAACATGAGCAAGCAACATGCAATGGGAGCTTTAAGCGTTGAAACTATCCTTGAGCAGTCACCTTATGTAAATGATATTACCCTTGAGATGAATCGCATACTAGATGTGAAGCCATTTGAGCAGATGAATCAAGGGAATAATGTTGGTTATAGTGATGATACAGAAAAGGTATCGTAAAGATGGATAATACAGGGATAAAAGATAAGTCTAATGTTTACTGAAATCTTAGGGATTTTGGTTAAACGTAGGCTTTTTATTTTTGGTGTAAATTAGTGGTTTTTCGGGTGTGAGAGGTTGGAGTGTATATATTCAATTTTTCACGCCTGTTACAACTGTTGTATTGGAGGTGATGAGCAAATGGAGAAAATGAGCTTATTCACTATCCTAGCGCTATCAGGAACGTCATTATCCTTCCTTATTGGAGGGTGGCATGTATCATTGACTGTTCTTGTTGCGTTTATGATTATTGATATTGTTACAGGTGTCCTTATGTCACTTGTGCAAAAGCGTCTATCCTCAAAGATTGCTTTTGTCGGCTTCTTAAAGAAAGCTACTATCATGATTGTAATAGTCTTAGCGAACCTCTTAGACGTACTCACAGCGTCAGGTGTTCCTGTCTTTAGGACGATGGCAATTTACTTCTATATTGGTATGGAAGGGTTGTCTATCACTGAGAATCTAGCTAGGATTGGTGTGCCATTACCTAGAGGTGTGAAGGAACGGCTTTTACAGTTAGCAAATGAGGAAGAAACAAAAGAAAAATACTAATGTATAAAATCGCTGTTTTTTATGCAAGATTCCGAGCTTGAATAAATTTTGCAGGTGCTATAAACCCTGATATATCAACGATGTATAGAAAATGTATAATCGCATTTTGATGTAAGTTGAAGAATGTTGTTATATCAATGGTTTGTGGATACTTTTAGTTTACATAATATTTTATTATGGGAAGCTAGGAGTGAATATTTATACAAATCATAATAATTGGAGTGATAACTAAAAAATGAACAATTTACAAAGATTACAAATGGAAACAAAGGGAATTGATTTCCAAGAAGCTGAGTTGATTGTGTACCTTGCT
This sequence comes from Lysinibacillus sp. NPDC056232, assembly GCF_042267565.1. Classification (NCBI taxonomy): domain Bacteria; kingdom Bacillati; phylum Bacillota; class Bacilli; order Caryophanales; family Bacillaceae; genus Lysinibacillus; species Lysinibacillus sp. NPDC056232. Next base: position 14,505 of record NZ_JBHJTF010000037.1, read on the forward strand.
GAGAATGCTCTTGATGCTCATGCTGAGTACAATCCACAGTCTATGACAGACAAGAAGGCAATCTATGCTACAGCTCTCAGTATGCTTGAGTCAGTAGCTAACAATCCGACAACGATGAAAGCTATTAAGATTGATGATATGACCGTCAGTGAGTTCCATGAGAACCTAATGAAGCGTATTGACCAATTAACTAATAAAGTAAGAAAAATGAAAACTGAAAATAACAATTCTGAGATTTTCATTTTGTATATTTAGGAGTGAAGTAGATGAATTTATTTGATGCTCAGACGCTTACAGAAGCTTTCTCAGGCGTTGTTGAACCATATGTGATGAATGAACTGACAGACACACCAAGCACCGTAAATGGCTTTGTAACCAATGCAATGCTAACGCCTGACAGCACCTTTCATTTCCATTCCTTGAGTGAGTTTAAGCGTGGTGACTATATCAGTATTGATGGTAGTTACTACCTTGTAATGACCGATGTAGTAGCTCAGAGAGGGTTCAAATACAAAGCTTTAGTACAGTATTGCAACTATATCCTAGAGCTGACTAAGATGGTAAAAATCAAAGTGGGTACTGACAATATGGGTAGACCTATCTATAAGACAGAAACAGTTGTAGACCGTCAAGAGCCTGCTGTGGTGAGCTATAAGGAAATGACAGTTGATGAAGATGCCATTGTAACAGCTACTAAAACGCTTGTTATCAACGTACAGGACACTATCAAGAATCGAAAGAGCTTCCAAGTAAATGAAGCTATAGCGCTCTATGGAAGGTCATACAAGGTTATTAATTCTGAAATTGTGAAGGTTGGATTGATTGAGCTAAAGGTACAGTCAGAAGATGTATTACTTCCTATATAATAGATGATTGATGATACCCCTATGTGTGTTTCTTCTATTATACCATGTCATTTTTCACACGCACTTAAAAATGGTATAATATGGTCTTAATGGATAGAAGGACATAATGCTAGGGGGAGCTTAATGGCTTATAAGTACGTTAACAAATACTATGATTTTCATGAGAAAAGTAAAATTTGGCGCAATATCAATTCAGATGAAGATGTTCAAATGTGTATTAACGGTTGTTCCAATGCACTAAGAATTTATGAGGGTATTCCTATCAAGGATAGAATCAGAGAGGATAAAGAGGGCATTGAGCGTCAGTTAGGTGTATTTGAAATTGCTTTAGAGCGTATTGCTAAGCTTCCAAATCTGTTTACCTTCACGCAGGAAGATATAGAGCGTATGAATGATAAGTTTGCAGAGTTTGAGAAACAATTAGAACTCTTAGACCTACAACGAATAAGTTGGGATTAGGAGTTGAGTAGGGAGCTAGAAATAGCTCTCTTTTTTTGATTGCCTTCCTTTTCCAATTAGTCTATAATGATACATAATATAGGTCGTCCGAATTTGGATATTTTTATTTAGTAAAGTTGATGATAACTAACAAACGTCTGTTTTTTTATAGTATATAGTACCTTAATAGCGACTCAAAATCGTGTTCCTTTGGAGTGTCGGTTCGACCCCGACCACCGGTATCATAGAATGAAAGACTTCAACGATTATGTTGGAGTCTTTTTTTGTAATCAAAGATAATAAGGCCCACTCTGCTAAAAAGCAAAGTGGGTTATTTAAATGGAAGGCATATTTTTCTTTTATCTGGAGAGTCTTTCATATATAGATTAGAACACCAATCTTTAGCGTGAAGCAGTAATGGTTGATTATTGTAGAGAATAGACATAATGCCTGTTAAGTAGCAATTACGATGAATAGAGAGGGTATGATTATGAACAGACACTTTTTTATTGCAGTTCCACTTCCTTCAGACATTAAAGCAGCTCTTAAAGTAAGATGTGAAAAAATGAAAACAGATTTTCATTTTAAACGATGGGTGCATCAGGAAGATTATCACATCACATTGGCTTTTTTAGGTCATGCGGATGAAGAGCAATTACAGGCTGTAATGGATAAAGCAAAAAAAAATCTTTTGAATGTTTCTCCATTCGAATTAAAAATTCAGGGGTTCAATACTTTTGGCAGAAAGGAATATCCAAGAATTTTATGGGTTGATCTGCTCGAATCGCAGCAAATAAATTTAGTGAGAGACATAATATACCGTGATTGTATGAAGGCTGGTTTTGAATTAGATAAAAAGCCCTTTACACCACATATAACTGTTGCGAGAAAATGGGATGAGGCATGCGGGAAAATTCCGTACGAAGCATTAATGGAAGAAAATTTTCAGCTTCCGAAATTTCTAGTAGAAGAAGTGATTTTGTACGAATCAAAAATAGAGGAAATGCCAAAATATCATAGAAAAGCGGTCATTCGTTTAGATGGCCAATAATATTACAAGCAGCTCGTAAACCTAAAATGAAAAGGTTTATGAGTTTTTTTGTTTAAAACCATTTGTAATGATTAGTTCATGTTCCGTTCATTTAAGGATTTTATGCTAAGGGTGTAAAAAGGAATGGAGGAGTTCACGATGAATCTAGCCTGGAAAGAAATTAAGAAAAATAAAGTACGATTTTTAATATTAGGTTCCATTGTTTTTCTTGTTAGTTTATTAACTTTTATTATTTCTGGTTTGGCGAATGGGTTATCACAAGATAATGCCGCTTTAATTAAAGACTTACCCGAAGGACAATTTTATATGAATGAAGATGCAGATCAAACTTATAATCTGTCAAAAATAGATAGCAGTACTCAAAATAAAATAATGAGTAATGAAAAGGATGCAGTAGCTTTTTCACTACAAATGGGCTTTTTAAATGATAAGGATAATAAGCAGCAAAGTGTTGCGTTTGTTACATCGACCGATTCAGAGTTATTTGAAAATGTGAAACATGAGGAAGTCATATTAGATAGCTCAATGAAAGATAAAGGAATTAATGTAGGAGATACATTAACGAACAATCAATTTAGTGGCAAGTTTGTAGTAAAGGGATTTGTTGACCAAAAGAAATATAGTCATGCACCTGTTGCCTATATTAATAAAGAGGATTATAAAGAAATTTACCGTGTGGATGAAATGCAGATGATTTTTGTACCAGACGGAGATTCTTCAAAAGAATTTGCTGGATTAGAATCATTTTCAAATAAAGAGTTTCTTAATACAATTCCAAGCTATAATGCAGAACAAATGTCTTTAAATATGATTGTTTGGTTTTTAGTAGTCATTAGTGGGATGCTGTTTGCGATCTTCTTCTATATGATGAATGTCCAAAAAATCGGCTTATACGGAATTTTAAAAGCTATTGGTTTGAAAACAAGTAAGTTATTTAAAATGATATGGACACAGATGGCCATCATTACAGTTATTTCACTTATTTTATCGGTAACCTTTAGCCAAGCCTTTAATCTGATAGCGCCAAAAGGGATGCCTTTCACGTTAACAATCGCGACAACGACGCAATTATCGATCGTATTCCTTATTATTGGATTTATTGGGGCTACAATTTCAGGACTACAAATTAGAAAAATTGAACCATTACAAGCGATACAGCAAGGAGAGGCTTAATATGACTTTATTTAAAATCGATAAAGTTAGAAAAACGTTTACGAATGGCGAAGTAGAGGAAGAAATACTTAAAGGGATCGATCTCTCTTTAAAAGAAGGAGAAATAACAGCATTGGTAGGTGCATCTGGATCTGGTAAAAGTACGCTTTTGACAATTGCCGCGGGACTTCAGCCTGCAACAGATGGATATGTTACATTTGAGGGAAAAAACTTGTCTATCATGAACGCTGAAGAGGTTCGAAAAGTACGAGCAAGTAAATTCGGGTTTGTCTTTCAATTTGCACACCTTGTACCTTTTCTTACAGTAGAGGAACAACTTCTACTAATGTTAGATGTTTCTGAATTAAAATTAAAGAAGCATGAACAAAAAAATGAAGTTGATCGCATACTAAAATTAGTAGGGATGGATCATCGAAAAATGGCTTATCCTCAATCATTGTCTGGTGGAGAGAAGCAACGTGTAGCCATTGCCCGGGCGATCATTCATAAACCGAAAGTTCTATTCGCAGATGAACCAACAGCAAGCTTAGATTCACAAAGATCAAAAGAGGTTATGTTACTAATTAGAGATTTGACTAAAGCGTTAAACATTACTACTTTAATGGTGACACACGATGAAGAAATGCTTGCTTATACTGATCGTATTATTAAAATGAGCGATGGTGTCATTTTACAAGATGTCATTTGAATCGTAAAAAACCACAACCACATTTATTGCTGGTTGTGGTTTTTTTGATTAAACGGCTAAGCTGATTTTCCGTTCTGTCTGGGCGCGATTTATAGATATTTTCTTAAGCCTAGTGTTATGTTACCAAACCACTAAACTAATGAAGCATATTATAGAAGGAAAGAGGGAGGTGATTTGAAATGGCGTTTGTCATTGCTTTATTGATAGTATTAGTTGGTTTAATAGCGGGATTCCAATTAACCGAAGGAAGGTCCGAGAAAGGGAATTACATCATTTGGGGTATCATTACAATGATAGCGTTTGCACCGTTCTTATCTTTTGTAATTGGCGTAATGTATGGAATAGTGGTTAAAAATAGTTGGGCAACATCGATTATGATGTTTTTATCTCCTTTAATTTTTGTTATAGGGTTAATTATATTACTTTTAGGTATTTATAAAAATGATGGAGGAAAGCATAAATAACTAGCTATTTGTCTCTGACAAGGGGTTGTTCCGTTCAGTGTTTTAGTTATCTTAATATAAAGGTAAAAAGCCGCAAGACTCCTACAAATTGTTTTTGAGATGAAGTGTAAATGAAATGTAGCGAAGGAGACATATGCCTTCGTGTCCAACAGCCTATTTCTTGCCCTGATGCGGCTCGCGCCTTGCCGGCGGAAAAGCATAGCGGTTTTTTACCATCTAGAATGTTTATGTTAATCGAGCTTTTCGACTTACTTTACAGACCATTCTCATTAAAGCCCTGTGCAACGAAGGGAAGATCGTAAAGATAACATCCATTGTTTTACGCATTGGCATAGGACAGATAATAGGTTTATTTTTGTGTACACCTGCAATAGTGATTTTTGCTAGTTGCTGTGGAGACATCATTTTTTGCTTTTTCAATTGTTTGGACATCACTGATTTATCGATATTAATAGCGGTTGCTTTATCGAAAATAGGTGTATCAACAAAAGTCGGACATAGCGTACTTACCTTGATGCCAAATTCCTCAGCCTCATAGTGTAGTGATGTCGTTAAGCCCACAACAGCATGCTTCGTAGTTGAATATGCCGCAGATATAGGAGCTGGCCCCAACCCTGCTGCTGATGAGGTATTGATGATATGTCCAAAACCTTGTTCCTTCATGATTCGATAGCCAACTTGAGTACCATATATAACGCCCCATAAATTAAGATCCACAATGTTTTTCCATTCGTCCATCGACATATCATACATTTCACCATACATAGCTATACCAGCATTATTGAATAAATAATCTAATCTTTGAAATTCCTCATAGACATTTGTAATGACACATTCAACACTTTTGTAATCGGTTACATTTAATTCAACAAATCTAGCATTTGAAGCATCTTTATTTAGTTCTGCCTCGAGAAGACGCCCATCATGTTCGTTGATATCTGCAATAATGACAAATACATGACGACCTATTAATTCTTTGCAGATAGCCTTCCCTATACCTGATACACCACCAGTAACAATCGCAACCTTTCTCATATTCATCACCTCTCGTATGACTTCCTAATGGACGGTAGCTTCCTGCAATTTAAACTGTTCAATGACAGCTGTGTATTCTTCCGCGACAAGTTCTGCTCCTTTACTATTTAAATGAACGCCATCTAACGTTAAATGTAGCCCTCTCTTTTTGGACAATCGGTCAATTCGCAAAGGATTTTTATAAAACAATACATCTTTCATTACTCGCATAAAATTGGTGTTCATATAATCCGAACTATTAACTTGTTCCAAGTGATGCTCAAACACCTCTTGCATATTTAAAAAGCTAACATTTGCATATTTAGAGGAGATGGATTGAATAATGGAGGAGAGCTCTTTTAATTCCTTATTAGTAGTGTTTTTTATTGTCTCTCCTATTAAAGCTGGTGTTACTAAAACGACATGTTTAGAGGATGCTAAAATCATTTCTAAACAATTTACATAGTAATCTTTAAATTCTTGATGATCTTTTGTAACTGGCTGTGCCTGTACTTTCAAAAGTTTAGAGTAGACATCATTGACACCAATCCAAAGAAAGCTAAGGTCATAATAAGTAGCTAGCTTCGATTTTTCCAAACGAGTGTGTAAGCTTTTTACTGTCTCACCTGGTTTACCGAGATTGTCAAATTCGATTTGTTGATGTTTTGTTGTTAGTAATTTAAAAAATGAAACACCTGGTCGACCTTCTGTTAAGCTGTCTCCTATACATGCAATTTCCATTTATATCCCACCTTTTTTTATCTCCTTTAAAAAAATGGTTATTGCTTGGTAAAAGAGTGGCTCAAGTGCTTTCAGCTCCTGATTATTTGTAAGCTGACATAATCCCCCTAGCCATGTGCCAAGTAGAACCGTCCACTCTTCAATATTTCCATGAACAAATTCCCCTTTATCAATTCCTTCTTGCAGAATCGCACGATAAGCACTCATCGGTACGATCGCTAAATTGTGTAGCTGTTGCACTGATTCAGGGCTCGATTTTGGATTGGAAGCTAGCTCTTGCCCTGATCTTAATAAAGGTGTTTGGTAATGATAGAGAACGTGCATGGCCATGCCATATAATTTTTCTGTTGCAGTGGAGTAGGTACATTCTTTTTGCAGCCATTTGTTGTTCCAGTCTTGCATTGTTTGTTGCGCTAAAAGAACGAATAGCTTTTCTTTGTTTTCAAAATGGTAATAAATATGTCCCTTGCTGTAGCCTGAAGCGGTTGAAATATCTCCAACTGATGTTTGATTATAGCCTTTTTGAGAAAACAAACTAACCGCATGTTCCATAATTTCAATTTTTGCTTTCTCGCTATCATAACGTCTTTTGTTCAATGATTTACCTCTTTTTTGAATTTGAACGATCGTTCTAATTTAATTATACAATATTTTACTAATTAATAAATAGTTAAATACCTAAGTCATCATGCTGTCACAATTCCGTACTACCAATTCAGATGAAGTTTGGGATGATTCAATGTATATAAGTCGCAACGGAAATCAACCTAACGTTATGTTGATGAAGAAAATGGAGGAAATATCCATCAAATTGTTGAACTATAAATAATGATTTAAAAATTAGGAGGGGAATTAGATGGGGAGAGTAATAGGATTTGAATTGAATAGTCAGGAACCTGAAAAAGCTGCTGAGTTTTATGCCAAGGTTTTTGGTTGGCAGGTAGCTGCACCTAATTGGGAATATTGGGCTGTAACAACCGGGGATGATAAAAAACCAGGGATTAACGGCAGTATTGGTAAGGGGCCACATGACTATCCTTTTGGAACACGTATTCAAATTGAAGTGGATTCTATCGATGAAGCCATTTCTAAAGCTAAAAAGAATGGCGCCGTCATGGTACGTGACAAAATGGAGTTCGACGAGTTTTATCTTGCCTATTTGGTAGATCCAACTGGACTTGGCTTTGGCTTAATTCAAAACAAATTCTAATTAACAAGTCTCTGCGAACGATTGCAGAGGCTTTTTTTGTTAAAAACTATATTGGAAATTATACCAAAAAAGTATATTATGAATAGTGGAGAAAGAGAGGGAAAGACATGAAAAAGATGTTAAAAATAGTATGTGCACTATTATTAGCTGTTTGGTTAATACCGATTGAAAGTGTACATGCAGCGAGCTTCAAAGATGTGTCCAAGGATAATACATTGATTACGGAAATTGATTACTTAGTGGAAAAAGGAATTATTAATGGCTATCCTAATAACCTATTTAAACCAGATACATATGTAACGAGAGCGCAGGTAGCTGTCATGTTAACACGTGCTTTAGGATTGCAAACGACGAATGTCAAAGATCCAAAGTATCAGGATGTACCTACTACACATCCCTATTATAAAGAAATTGCTGCAATGCAAAATGCTGGGATTTTCGATGCGGCACAGAAATTTAATCCGAATACAACTCTTTCAAGAGGGGACATGGCGATTGTGCTGCAAAGAGCATTTAAAATAAAGGGATCTGAGACAAGCTATTTTACAGATGTTTCAGAGAAGACAAGGGGCTATAAGGAAATCTCGATAATTTATAGTAATAATATAACAAGAGGATATGATGATGGTTCATTTAAGCCAAATGTACCTTTAACGCGAGCTCATTTTTCAGCATTTTTAGCTCGTGCATTAACGTTATCGAATCCGAATCTATTAAAAGATACGGCGTATGACTATACGTATGCGCATTATTCGTTGGAAGATAAAAAACAGTACACATTAAACTATCAGTATAGTCATTATGACGATAAGAATGATGTGTGGGCAGTAAGAGATTTGAATTCTAATAAAGCATTTAATAGTGAGCTTTTATTTAGCGATGGTGATATTTTTGGTCAAGGCGAAGACCGTGATTATGATTTATTTTACGATTTATACTTCAGATTACCCCTTAGAATTGGCGTGATTCAACATGAGGATGATGGCGGGATAATTTCAGGAGTCCGTCTTACTGTTAAAACAACAGATGGCACTGTTCAAGCAGGTGGTGTCAATTATAATAATGTAATTGTTCTAGAAGAAATGTCCATATACAGGGATGGAGTTTCAACATATTACTTTGTCGATGGTATCGGTTTAGTGAAGGAGCTTTACAATGATGTTGTTATTTATGAGTTGCTTGAACGTACAGCCAATTAAATGTTAGCCACATGAAAAGCAAGTCTCCTATTAATGAGGAGGCTTGCTTTTTGTCATGAAGCATCTAATCTAATGTAATATGAAAAAAACGATGAAGTGCTTGTCGCCAATCTTTTTCGTTATGAGTTGAATAGATCGTTAGGGATTGTCCCTCGTATATTCGGAATTCATTGTTAAGCATTGTGTGTCGTCCGCGAGGGGTACGAATCATAGCGATTTTATTTTTTTGTTTAGAAAGCCTTGGTGCAAACTTTGCATCGTTAGCGTCATCGAAAAAACTATAAAGTAAACGCCAATCATGTTTGGTTTCTTCGTACAGCATCCAGCCAGTCGCTTCATCTCGTTCAATTTTATAAAGTTCATTACCTTCACGGTGTTGATGCCCAGCTATTAGTGGCACTGGCTTACAAGGAGCTACTGCACCTACCCCAACATCTGAAATATATGATTGACCAGCAAAATGGACAAGCAATAGCTGGTGCATAGGTACATCCTCTACAGGAGTATCTGCTTCAACATTGCGCCAAAACTGTGCATAGCGATTGGTTACAGAAAAGCCAAGCTCGCGAAGTAGCCAACTAAATAAAATATTTAGTTCAAAGCAATTGCCTCCACGATGTTGAATAATGATTTTTTGAAAAAGGTCAGGGATAGCGAAGGAGATGCCATATTTCAAGGCAACATCAAGGTTCTCATAAGGAATTGTATGTAGATGTCTTGTTTGGAGCTGACCAAGTAGCTTAATAGAGGGCTCTAAAGATCCTTGAAATTGAATAAGCTTTAAATATTGCTGTATTTGTGAATTCATAATATCGCCTCACTCCTTATAAATAACATAACCGAAATGGCTAAAGAATACACGTGAATATTGGGAAGAAAATAATAGAAAAATAGGTAAATAACTTGTAAAATTAAAATATTAGCTACTATAAAGAAAAATATTTCCTATTATTTTAGTTAATAATAATGATTGTAAGGTAGGTATACGAATGACAAGCGAAATTAAATGCGAAATGAAATGGATAGAAGTAAACTCATACGATGAAATGAGCGAAGTAGCAGCGGATATTTTCACTAAACAATTACAAGCAAAGCCAGCAAGTATTTTAGGATTAGCAACTGGTGGTTCTCCTGTAGGGATGTATAAGGAATTAGTAAAACGCCAGCAAGCTGGAAATATATCTTTTAACGACGTGATTACTTTTAACCTAGACGAATATGTAGGTCTCGATCAATCAAGTCCCGCAAGTTATTGGACATTTATGCATGAGAATTTATTCAATCATGTAGATATTAAGGAAGAAAATATACATTTACCAAATGGTAAGGCAGAGAATTTAGATGCTGAGTGTGTCGCTTATGATGCTCGAATCAAGGAAGCGGGAGGAGTTGACCTTCAGCTATTAGGCATCGGCGTTAACGGACATATTGGCTTTAACGAACCCGGCACATCTTTCGAATCTCTGACAAATATTGTAGAGTTAACAGAATCTACACGCACAGAAAATGCCATCTATTTTGATGACTCTAAGGATGTACCGACGCATGCTATTACAATGGGCATTCAATCTATTATGAATGCCAAAGAAATCGTTCTAATTGCATTTGGTGAAAAAAAACTAGAGGCTATGGAAAAATTAAAAAGTGGGTTCATCACTGAAGATTTCCCAGCAAGCCAATTATTAAACCATCCGAATGTAACGGTTATTTACGGCGGAACAAAATAGAAATTAAGCGTTAAGCGTAGACTTTATCTGATTTGAAGTCTGCGCTTATTTTTTTTGAATTCGAAAGAAGAGCCAAGGTGACGGATAGAAATCAGAGCGACGGAAAGTATGGTCCAAGCGACGGAAATGAGGAAGGAAGTGACGGAAAGAAGAGCCAAGGTGACGGATAGAAATCAGAGCGACGGAAAGAATGGTCCAAGCGACGGAAATGGGGATGGAAGCGACGGATAAAAGAGCCAAGGTGACGGATAGAAATCAGAGCGACGGAAAGAATGGTCCAAGCGACGGAAATGAGGATGGAAGCGACGGATAAAAGAGCCAAGGTGACGGGTAGAAATCAGAGCGACGGAAAGGAGGACGGAAGTGACGGAAAGAAGAGCCAAGGTGACGGATAGAAATCAGAGTGACGGAAGGTATGGTCCAAGCGACGGAAATGAGGATGGAAGCGACGGATAAAAGAGCCAAGGTGACGGATAGAAATCTGAGCGACGGAAAGAATGGTCCAAGCGACGGATAGAGTAGTCAAAATCGTGGATAGAACCCACAAAATCGTGGATAGAACCCTCAAAGTGATGGATAGAACGTAAAAAGGGAGGAGCATTCCCTCAGAAATTTAGATGTCATAGGCATTAGCTTCGCCATTAATCAATGCTACAATATTATCTATATGCTAGAATGAGAAAAACAATAGGAGGGGTTAGGGTGAAAAGCACCGTACCACATTTAGAAAAGGGCGATACAGTTGGTCTTGTGGCTTTATCAAGTCAAGTAAAGCCCGAAAAGCTAGGAGATGCAATAGCCTTTCTTGAAGAGTTAGGTCTTAACTATATAATTGGGGATACGATTCAGGCAAAAAACGACTATCTGGCAGGTAGTGATGAGGAGCGTCTGGCTGATTTTCATGAGATGGTGAGAAATCCAGAGGTGAAGGCAATTTTTTGTGTTAAGGGGGGCTATGGCTCTGCACGAATTGCGGAAAAGATTGACTACGGACTACTTGAGGAAAATCCGAAAATCTTCTGGGGCTTCTCAGATCTTACATATTTACATTGCGCGATTAATGAGTATGCGAATTTAGTGACGTTTCATGGACCGCTCCTTATGTCTGTAGATAGAATAGATGATTTATCAAAGAAAATGTTTTTACAGCTATTTTCACCGATGGAATTACAGTATACGGAGGATATTTCTCCATTAACAACGATTGCACCTGGTGTAGCTCGCGGTGAGATTATTGGTGGAAATTTACGTCGTCTTGTTAACACATTGGGTACAAAATTTGAAGTTCGCACGGAAGGACGCATTTTATTGATTGAGGAGCTTGGAGAAACTATTCCAACAATCGATTCGATGCTGCAGCAATTAAAGCAGGCGAGAAAGCTTGAGGAGTTAGCCGGTGTTGTTATCGGTTCTTTTACGCAAACAGAAGCGGATGAAGCGGCACTATTTGCTTTAATGAAGGATTATTTTGCGGATTTAGGCATTCCGGTTGTAGCTGGCTTTAAAATCGGCCATGATTCAACGAATATTGCAATTCCATTAGGCGTAGATGCTATTTTAGATGCACAGGAAAAGGTACTAAGGATTTTGCCTGGTGTGCATTAAAAGAAGCGCTCAGCACTTTATATTGTGCTGAGCGCTTTATTTTATAGGAACGTTTAGGTTATTAATAAGGCTCTGCGTCATGACCTTTATCTACAGCCTTTTTAGGTGCTTCATCACCATCAATATTGCCAAGTGGCTTTGATGAAGATGAATCATTTCGAGCTTTTTGTAATCCTTCTTTTAACAAACGACCGTATTCTTCATCTGCTTCCTCTGCTAATGCAATCATCGCTTCTTGAATGGCTTTATTACAGACTGCTAAATCACGAATTAAATTTTCAAGCAGCTCATCTCGCTCCCATTGCTCAAAATTGCGATATGTTTCTCCAGCTTGCTTCGTATTGCTTTGACGATCAATGGATTCCCGAACGAGATTGCCTTCCACGAGTGGTGTATATTCTTTACCCGTTTGAGTAGCTTCTTTTAAACCATTTAACATCGAAGGCTCATAGTTTATATGAGGATTCTGCCCTGGAGCTAAATCACGCTTATACAGCATTTGACCACCATTTTGATTGGTTGCTACTCGTTTTTTAGGAGCATTGATAGGAAGCTGTAAATAGTTTGCACCTACACGATGGCGCTGTGTATCAGAATAAGAGAAGGTACGCCCCTGTAGCATTTTATCGTCCGAGAAATCCAATCCGTCCACAAGCACACCTGTTCCGAAAGCAGCCTGTTCAACCTCAGCAAAATAATCTTCTGGATTTTTATTTAACACCATCTTACCAACTGGATACCACGGGAATTGATCATTAGGCCAAAGCTTCGTATCATCTAATGGATCAAAATCAAGCTCTGGATGTGGACCATCCTCCATAATTTGGACGTTAAGCTCCCATTCAGGATAATCACCATTTTTAATTGCATCATATAAATCTTGTGTGGCATGATTGAAGTTTTTCTTTTGGATGTCTTCCGCTTCTTTTTGTGTTAAGTTTTTAATGCCCTGTAAAGGTTCCCAATGATATTTTACAAGGACGGCTTTGCCTTCATTATTGACCCATTTATACGTATTGACGCCAGAGCCTTGCATCATTCGATAATTAGCGGGAATACCCCATGGTGAATAAACGAATGTCACCATATGGAAGGATTCTGGTGAGCTTGCACAAAAATCAAAAAAGCGTTCAACGTCCTGAATATTTGTAATGGGATCAGGCTTAAAGGCGTGAATCATATCAGGGAATTTCATAGCATCGCGGATAAAGAATATTTTTAAATTATTGCCGACTAAATCCCAGTTGCCATCCTCAGTATAGAATTTTACAGCAAAGCCTCGTGGATCACGTAATGTCTCTGGTGAATGACCACCATGAATAACTGTTGAGAAGCGCACAAAAACAGGCGTCTGCTTACCCTTATCCTGAAATACTTTTGCCCTTGTATACTTAGAAATAGGATCATCCCCGACAACACCGTATGTCGCAAAATAGCCATGTGCCCCTGCACCTCGCGCATGAACAACACGCTCAGGAACTCTTTCACGGTCAAAGTGACTTATTTTTTCTATAAAATCGTAGTTTTCAAGGGTTGCAGGTCCTCGATTACTAACAGTTCGTATATTTTGATTGTTAGTAATAGGGTGCCCCTGTCGATTTGTCAAAGTCATGTCATGCTCGTCTGTCGAATCATGTTGTTTTGTCATTGTATAGCCCCTTTCTTTTTATATAGCGATTCTGTCCATATTAGGGGAGAACTAGTCATGAAAAAACCTCCTGCATGTGATATCTTTAAGGTTCTTTAGATCCCTTCTAAAGGAAATTCAAAATATACTTAAAAATCGGAAAAAGTTGATTTGACTGTTTTGAAATTCTTGTTAGTATTTTATGATATCTGGAGATTACAGCGACATTTTTACTTTAGTGAAAGTTAACACTCTTTTTTGCTTATTATTAAGAGAGTTTATAGAAGACTTAAAAAAGGAGATAGAAAATGCTACATACTGGATTAAAATATATTGGGTTTTTAATTATGTTAATTTTCGGTGAAGTCTTTTTGCTAAGATGGTTTCTTCATGATGAAATATTATTAGATCAATTAATTGCCTTTGTAATAGGGGTAATCTTCTACGTTGCTTCTTTATTCATTAAAGCAAGATGAGGTAATTATATGGGAATGAAAAAAGCCCTCCCACACACAAGGTGTAAGAGAGCTATTGGATGGCGTTTTCGAATGATTGATTAAGTTTACAGGTATGGTCATTGCTTATAGTTGGTTATTAGTCATTGGTCATACAGTAACAGGTAACTTGTCATTGGTTTCGTTTAAGTTAGCTCCAAAAAGCTAGTTTTGAAAACAGCACATCCAATTCGATATGAAGTCTCATCGACTCCATAACCTATTGTATACATTATCTAATGATATGAAAAGCTCTGATTTGTCAGTTGCATTAAATGTAAGTGATTACCAATAAATTATATACTTTTGGTATTCAAATGACGAGCAAAATTCGTATTTGTTACAAATTTTCGAAAGACTCTCAGTGACATGTTGTAGATAAATGTCAAAATCATTTCATGTATGAGTTCGTTTATTCCTGTACACACTTTTCCTGTTTTTATAGTCTTAACCTTGATATACAAGGCTTTATTAGATGTTTCCTTCGGTTTAATTGAGCGTATAGAATACCTGTTTTAGTTATTTCAATGTACAATATAAAGTTTTTATTTTATCAAAATGTCGAAAAATGGCGAATGATAATTATGGTAATATAATACTAGTTTTGCCAGAATTGTAATAGGAGGAGATGGAATAATAATTTAGGGACTTTTTGTAATATAATTCTATTTCATTGAATCTAGTAAGGTATATTTTTTATGGATATGCATTTTGGAGGGAAAAAGGTAATGAAGAAAGCTTTATTATTACTACTAGCAGTTATGCTAGTTGGATGTTCCGGAGAGGGAACAGAGAAGAAAAAAGAGGAAGATGTAAAGAAAGATGAGGTAGTAAAAAAAGAGAAAGTCGTTCCTGTAAAATTTGAAGAAGTTGATCCTGAATCAAAGGCTACAGTAGAAAAGTTTGTTAAAAAATACAATGTCAGAGTTGATATAGCTAAACAGAATCCAGAAGAAGGAATTGAAATAGCGAAAATTCCAGAACCGATAACTAGTGAACTGAATAAAGAGGAAAAGATTCTCTCACAAACCTTATTGGATACTGATTTTAAAAAACATAAGGGTCATTATAAGATAGACGCTAAATATAATGAGGATAAAAAAATAATTGGATATAATATTTCTATAGAAGGAATCCCCGCAACCGAATTAAGTGAAAATGGAGAAGAATGGGCAGAAGGAATCACATCCACTATGGCAATTGCTGATGCACTGGGGTTGAATATAGATAAATATGACGAAGAAAGTGATATAGCTTTTGATGAGGAGAATTATACATATACTGATCCTAACACTAAGACTAATGTAACTTTTCTTTATGCTGATTGGGATTTAGGGAAATTTGAAATTAAATATGATTTAAGTAAGTAAGTAGAACAAAAAGCATTCCAAAGCTGCACTCCAATTGTTAAACTCAATTGGAGGTGCAGTTCAAAAGGATGCTTTTTTTATTGAAGTATTTTACGATCTGATTAGAAATAACGAGAATCATCGAAGTTAATTTCAACACTATAATTCTTTGCATTGATAAGATTCGATAATTTATGGGCATCTTTTTCTAGTGTAATAGCACGTTCACGGTACTCATCTGGCTCATACATTGCAATTTCATAAAGCATTGTAGTTTCACCATAACCCATGCGTACACTTTCTTTTTCATGCGTACTAAACTCCTTGCAAAGCTCGACATCTGCGCGGAGTTGTGTAGCTAGTTCAATCGCTTCAACTAATGCTAGTTTTTCCCCTTTAAAGTCTACTAAGTTTTTTATATTTGCTTCATATACTAAACGATCCAATGTACGAGCATCGAGACGTACTTGAGCCAATTCAGCTTCAATTACTGTCATTGCGCGATTACTTGTTTTAGGTGCTTGTCCTTTTTCAACAGTTACAAAAGCGCTACGTTCTAATTCGTCAATAAGCTCCTGAACTTTTTTTCCTAAAATACTTTTTAGCTTAACGGCTTCTGCAAGATTAATCATGAAAACACGTCCTTTTACAGTGTTGTAGATGGTGCTGCGTTTGTTAATAGGGCCATTTTATAATCGCCACCGTGAACTTGGTTAAACATCTTACCAGCAGATGCAAGAAGCTCTTTCGCATTTTCTTCTGGTAATGATGGGCGAAGATAGAAAATATGTAGAGCCTCGGTCGTTTCCTCTGTAACAGACGTACGTTTAGAATCGACAAATGGTGACCCAAACGCACCCTCAGCATCACAGCTATAAAGGATATTTTTTAATGCATTAAAACGACCATTTAAGCCCTCATAGCCAGTGTCCTCATTGCCAAGTGCAATTTCAATATTTCCTTGTAGTTTAGCTACATCATATAAGCCTATTGGAATTTCATATTGGAGGGAGAAGAAATTATTTAAATCAACACCAGAGTGAATTGGTGTTAAATAATTTTGCTTACTAATTCGGCGCATTAAGCTTTCTGCTGAGTGACGATAACGGTTCGGATCTGCACCAAGCTTTTTCCATAGCTGTCGCCATTCTGCGATACCCTCTCGTTGCGTTACAGGATGATCTTGCATTTCTAAAAAAAGATTTTCCTGATACAATTGCATGCGGCCTTTAATCATTTGAGGCGATTCTGCAACGACAATTTTGGTATAATGAATAATGCCGATTTTTAGCTCGGGATGTTGTGTCAATAGAGATTGATTAATTGAAATTTCCATAAAACATCACCTACTTTATCTATTTCTATTATTGTATCATGTAAGGAGTTGGAAATAAAATGAACATACATGACCTACAACGTGAATTTGTGGCGTATGCAATGTCCATTGGTGTTGACAAAATTGGCTTTACAACAGCAGCTCCATTTACAGAATTAAAAAATAGACTGCGCCGTCAACAAGAACTTGGCTATCAGTCTGGCTTTGAAGAAAGCGATATTGAAAAACGTACCGAGCCCCTACAATTGTTAGAGGAAGCAGAGAGTATTGTGGCGATCGCTGTAGCCTACCCGTCACGCATGCAAAATGCACCTGTTGGCAAGAAGGGAGCAAGACGCGGGATTTTTTGCCGTGCTTCCTGGGGTGTCGATTATCATACAGCATTACGTGAGCGATTGAAATTATTATCAGCCTGGCTTGAGGAGCGCATAGAAGGTGTTCGGATTGAATCAATGGTTGATACGGGTGCACTTGTCGATAGGGCAGTTGCAGAGCGTGCAGGGATAGGCTGGAGCGGGAAAAACTGCTCGATTATTACGCCCGAGTTCGGTTCCTATGTATATTTAGGAGAGCTAATCACGAATATCCCTTTTGCTCCTGATCAGCCTATGGAGGATGAATGCGGGGATTGCCGCTTATGTTTAGATGTTTGTCCAACAGGCGCGTTAATCGAGGGAGGACAGCTAGACTCTCAGCGTTGTATAGCCTTTTTAACGCAAACTAAGGGAATGCTACCTGATGAGTTTCGTACCCATATTGGTAATCGTTTGTATGGCTGTGATACATGCCAGACTGTATGCCCAAAGAATAAAGGAAAGATTAACTGGATACATGAGGAATTTA
Organism: Lysinibacillus sp. NPDC056232; assembly: GCF_042267565.1. Classification (NCBI taxonomy): domain Bacteria; kingdom Bacillati; phylum Bacillota; class Bacilli; order Caryophanales; family Bacillaceae; genus Lysinibacillus; species Lysinibacillus sp. NPDC056232. The sequence continues at coordinate 32,330 of NZ_JBHJTF010000037.1, forward strand.
AACCTGATCCAGAGCTTGCAAAGCCATTACTTGTACCACTTTTAACGATTTCAAATCGTGACTTTAAAGAAAAATTTGGACATGTTTCTGGTTCATGGCGGGGGAAAAAGCCAATTCAACGTAATGCTATTTTGGCACTTGCACACTTTAAAGAAGAAGCTGCGGTACCTGATTTAGTAGCACTTCTTGAAAAGGATGAACGACCAGTTATTCGAGGAACAGCAGCGTGGGCTTTAGGTAAGATAGGCGGGGAGCAGGCCCAATCTGCATTACTTGAGGCAAAAGCAAAAGAACAAGACAAGGAAGTACTCGTTGAAATTGATAAAGGTTTACAATTTTTTAGTTAAGGAAGTGTACCGTTATGCCATTGCATATCGTTTTATATCAACCAGAAATTCCAGCGAATACAGGAAATATTGCACGCACATGTGCTGGAACAAATACTTCATTACATTTAATTCGCCCTCTTGGCTTTTCCACAGACGATAAAATGCTAAAACGTGCCGGCTTAGATTATTGGCATAGTGTCAATGTCGTGTATCACGATTCGCTAGAGGATTTTTTAGAGGCATCCAAAAATGGCGACGTTTATTTAATTGAGACATATAGTGAAGAGCCATTTACGACACATGATTTTAGTGATAAAGATCGTGATATTTACTTTATGTTTGGCAAAGAAACGACTGGCCTACCAAAGGATTTTGCGTATGAGCGTCGCGATATGTGCTTACGTATTCCACAGAGTGAGCATGTTCGTTCACTCAATCTATCGAATACAGCAGCAATAGTTATTTATGAGGCATTACGTCAACAAGGATATCCAGGGTTACATTAAAAAAGCAGTTCTCCCATAGAGGAGAACTGCCTTTTTTATTAAACATGAAGGTATTCGAAAAGTGATGGTTAGAACTCCGCAAGCGACGGAAAGAACCCGGCCAGCGACGGATTGCTCGTCAAGAGACGGAAAGAACCCAGCAAACGACGGATAAAACCTGTCAAGCGACGGAAAGAACTCCTCGAGCGACGGATTGCTCGTCAAGCGACGGAAAGAACCCAGCAAACGACGGATACAACCCGTCAGGCGACGGAAAGAACTTCTCAAGCGACGGATTGCTCGTCAAGAGACGGAAAGAACCCAGCAAACGACGGATACAACCCGTCAAACGACGGAAAGCACCTCGCGAGCGACGGATAAAACCCGTCAAGTGACGGATACAATCCTCACCCCGACGGATAGTACGTCACATCACTCTTAAAATTTCAATAAAACAACGATACCTGATGGATCCTCTGTTTGGAAACCACCATCTATATCAATAACAGGTGCACCAATTGAACGGAGATTTTCTTTCATTGTTGCTGCTTGCTCTTTATTATCTAGACGTAATGAAAATGTTTGTAAGCCAACCTGATTTTCACCAAGCTTCGGTGCGTTTTCAGAGTGCCAAGTGTTTAAACCGATATGATGGTGATAGCGGCCAGTTGAGATAAATAAAGCTTGTGCGCCATAGCGAGTGACAATCTCAAATCCTAATCCTTTTGTATAAAATTCCTCTGCGGCAGCTAAATTAGAAACGGATAAATGAATATGTCCCATAACCGTATCAGCTGGTAGGCCATCCCATCTACCATCGCCTTCCTCTAAGATAGAATGGATTTTAAGAGGTTCAGTCACCATATGCACTTGATCGAAATGCCAAGTCCATTCATTTTCAGGGCGATCCGCATAAACCTCAATACCATTATTATCAGGATCATTTAAATAAAGTGCTTCACTTACATCATGGTCAGATGCTCCAAAGTACACGCCATTGTTATGGAAATGAGTAATAATATTCGCTAAATCACGACGAGTAGGCAATAAGATTGCAAAATGATAAAGTCCAGTTGTTAAGCTCGTTTTTTCTTCTACTGTTTCGGGTTGTACGATTGTCAATAAAGCTGTTTGGCCATCAGCTGTTAGAGTTGCTCGATGAGATTCCTGATGTAAAACTTTAAAGCCAATGACCTCCTGATAATAAGTTAATGAACGTTGTAAATCGCTCACTTTAATTTCAACATTTGAGACATATGTGTTAGGTTTTTCATGAAAATGCATAGTAAATTACCTCCGAATTTAAAGTTATTATTAATTATCAACTTACTTTATGTAAGTAAGTTTATTTTATAAAGTACAAAATGTCAAGTAATTATATTGATCCAAAAAAATAAGAGAAGTAACTAAGTGGCTCATCGGACCATCAGGAAAGCACTCAGTCATAACGGAAATCAACAACTCGCTTTGCCAAAGACCAAACTTTATCTAAAATGACTTTGCTGTAATAGTTTTAAACAAAAAAATCACTAAGCATATGTTCATGCTTAGTGATTTTTTTGAGATATTATTTGTCTGCTCTGTAGTCGCCTTCATAACCAGCAGTGAAAATAGCAGTTAAGAACGCTACAGTTACACCAATAATTAATATTAAACTCATGGAAGAACCCTCCTCATGTTTATAAAGACATCTCTGTTTAGTATAGCCTATCTACTATAAAAATGAAACGACGTAGCGGAATAAAATATGTCAGAAATGGTTCAGAAATAACTATTTAGGGAAAACTATAAGAGAGGTGATGATAGTGGAAAAAAAGGTTCCAAATATCGAAAACGGTACAATGGCTAGAAATTTTAAAGATTTACAGGATTTGGGGAAGCAGATGGAGCATTTACGGGATGGTCAAGAGCTTGTAGAAGACAATCGAATTCCAGACCCTATCCAAGTAGATGATTATGAAGAGGAAGCAAACGAACAATAAGAAATTCCCCGGAAATTTTCCTTATGTTTCTTAAAACCAATTTTTTGTATAATGGAACTAGGAAAAGAAAGGGGTTGTTATTCTTGAATTTACAATCAACAAAAACATTAGCAAATGGTGTGGAAATGCCTCGCTTTGGCTTAGGTGTTTATAAAATGACAAAGCGTGATGAGACTTTGCAGGCTATTGATAAAGCTGTTAAATATGGCTACCGAGCTATAGATACGGCTTCTCTTTATGGTAATGAGGCTGAGGTGGGCGAAGCTATTCGTCATTCAGGCGTTAAACGTGAGGATATTTTTGTGACGACAAAGGTTTGGAATAATGACCAAGGTTATGATGAAACATTACGAGCTTTTGAAGTATCTTTGAAAAAGTTAAATATGGACTATTTAGATTTATATTTAACGCATTGGGCAGTACCAGAAACATTTGAAGAGACGTATAGAGCAATTGAACGTTTATATGATGAAAAATTAATTCGTGCAACAGGGGTCTCAAATCATCATGAGCACCATTTACAAAAGCTATTAGCTAAAGCAAATATTGCACCAATGGTCAATCAAGTAGAGGTGCATCCATATTTACAGCAAGACGCATTACGAGCATTTTGTAGTGAGCATGAAATTGCTGTTACGGCATGGTCTCCATTAGGTCGTGGTGGGGTACTTGATAATCCAAAAATTATGGAAATTGGTCGCGAAATAGGGAAGACAGCTGCTCAAGTAGTGCTGCGCTGGCATTTACAAAATGATACACTTGTTATTCCAAAATCTGTGACACCTAGTCGAATTGAGGAAAACGCACAGATTTTTGATTTTGAATTAACACTAGCACAAATGGATAAAATAGCTACATTAAATCGCAATGAACGATTTGGGCAGGACCCAGATAACTTTAAATTTAATTTTTAATAGAAATCCCGCTCTCTACCTAGAGAAGCGGGATTTTAAAAATTATTTAGATTCTTTTACAAAAGGAATGTAGTTAGAAAGCATTTTTGCCATATGTGTACGTGTAGCGTTGTCACCAGGCATAAATTTGCCGTTTGCGCCGCTAACAATCTTTAAGTCTTTCAGAAGTGCGATAGCATCTTGTGTTTCAGCGTCATATTTAGAAATATCACTGAAATCAGCTTTTAAACCTGTTTTTGCATCATGTTGTAGGTTATATGCACGTGCGAACATTAATGCAAGTTGAGCACGAGTTACTTTTGCATTAGGATTGAATTTACCACCATTCACACCTTGTACAATTCCTGCTTCAGCAAGTGCGGTAATTTCTTTTTGTGTTGCAGCATTTACATTAGCAATATCTGAGAATGATGCTTGGCCTTTAGCTTCAAGCTTTAAGGCACGCGCGATAAATGATGCAGCTTGTGCACGAGTTAAGTTTGCGTTAGGTGAATATGTTGTTGCAGAAGTACCGTTTGCTAAATCACGGTAATAAAGATCACGAACATAGCCTTCTGTTTCTGATCCTTTTACGATATCTGTAAAGGGAATTGTTGCGATAATACGTCCTTCTACTTTTGGATCAACTTTTTTCAATGTATCTAAGTGTTCGATAAACATTTCATAGTCAATCGTACCAGGTTCACTAACGCGGCCGTCTTCATAAACTTTTTTCAGTGTATCGTAGCCGTCTCCACCTTTAGCAGTGAATGTATTTGTTGCAGCTTTATAATAGGCTGCTTTATCTAGTTCTTTACCATTTAATTTAATAGATTTTACACGTTTACCAGCTGGTGCTTTACCATCAAATTCTACTTGTAAACCAGAGAAGTGTAGGAAGCCACCAGATTCTTTCGGGAACTCTTTCACACTATGTTCAACAGTATCGTAGATTTCAGCACCTGTTAATTTTACGATACCAAGAGCATTACCAAATGGCATAACTGTCATAACTTCACCAACAGTGATATCACCAGCGTCAATACCAGCTCGGATACCTCCACCGTTTTGGAATGCAAATTGTACTTCTGGGTCAATTTTCTTAGCACCAGCAAGCATACCATCAGTAATTAAGTTACCAAGGTTTGTTTCGCCAGCACGAACGCCCCAAAGATTACGACCGCCATTTAGTGGAGACACAGCTGTATTACCTGTTGATTGATTTAATATTTTTGAAATTTTCTCTTTATATGGAGCTAAAAGTGCTTCAGCTTCAGGATCAGCTTGTACAGGCTTTTCTTTATCATTTAAAGCATGCAATTGACCGAAGTAATCAACAACGGCACCGTTATCGTCAAATGTTAGGTCAAGTTCACCTAAATTTTCGCTATATTGCCCCGTTTGAACGATAATTGTAGGGTTCTTAAATGATGTTTCAGCTTTCACAGGCTTGTCTAATTTTGTATGTGTATGGCCACCTACGATTACATCAATGCCTTCTACAGCTTTCGCTAGTAATTGGTCATTATCCCAATCTGCGGAATCATCGAAGCCTAAGTGTGTTAATGCGATAATTTTGTTAACACCTTGCTTTTCAAATTCTGCTACTGCTTTTTTCGCAGAATTGATATAGTTAGCAAATTGAACGTTTACAACGCTTGAAATTGATGGTGTTTCTTCTGTTGTTAAGCCGAAAATACCTACTTGTTCTCCAGCGATTTCTTTAATAATACCGTTATAAATTTTACCGTTTTCAAAGTCTTTAGTGACTGTTTTGAATTGTAAGCCATCAAATAAAGAATCCTTTGAAAAATCTAGGTTGCTTCCTAATAATGGGAAGTCTGCGCCCTTAACAAATTTCGCAAGTGCAGCATGTCCTTCTGGGCTTGATCCTAAATCGAACTCATGATTACCAAAAGTCATAGCATCATAACCCATTAAGTTCATTAACTTCATATCTGTTTCTCCAGCAAATTCGTTAAAGTATAAAGTACCAGAGAAGACATCACCAGCATCTAAAAGAAGTGAATTTGTATTTGCAGCACGAAGTTCTTTTACTTTTGTTGCACGCTTTGTAGCATCCTCAACGTGTGCATGCGTGTCATTTGAGTGTAGAACTGTTAATTTGAAACCATCTTTCGTAGCTGCCGGTGTTGTTTCTGCTGCATGTGCGGCAAAACCGGGTGTAGCTAGTAAACTCGCAACTAGAGTTGTTGCTGCAATACTTTTAACCCATTTCATCAATAAATTCCCCCTCATAATATGTCAGATGACTGACAATTTACTCTATTCTATCATGAAAAAAAACCACCGTCATTACCAATAATGGAAATGTATATTAAAATTACTGTAAAAAATATATTAAAGAAATGTTAAATGATATATTTATACTTTTTTAGAATTATAAGGATTATTACAAAAAATGGGTATGACATTTATTGAAACGTATACTATGTATATAAGTTGATTGGAGTGGAGACTGGGCGACTCCTTGGGGATTAGCAATAGAGGAACGAAGGCTAAAAACATCACGTCCTGTGATAACGCCTTCGTGACCAACATCGTGTTGGCCCGAGACCCTGCAGCGAAGCGATTAGGGGAACGAAGGCTAAAAACATCACGTCCTGTGATAACGCCTTCGTGACCAACATCGTGTTAGCCCGACGCCCCCAGGAAGCTTTGCTCTGTGCGAAAGCGAAGCGTCAGCAACAAATGTTTTCTGTAGCGAAAGCAAAGCGGCAGCTACAAATGTTTTAACTGTGCGAAAGCGAAGCGTCAGCAACAAATGTTTTCTGTAGCGAAAGCAAAGCGGCAGCTACAAATGTTTTAACTGTGCGAAAGCGAAGCGGCAGCTACAAATGTTTTATCTGCGCGAAAGCGAAGCGTCAGCGACAAAGCGCCCAGTCGGAACGGAAATCAACTCCACGTTATGGTGATGAGCCAATTATAAGTAAAGGAATAATACTTTTCTCGAAGATACAATGTCTTCAATGTAAATTTGAGTATACAAAAACTGCACCTCGAATTGTTAGCTTATGTGCAACAATTCAAGGTGCAGTACGATAATTACTGCTGATCCTTTACAACGATTTGCTTATTTAAAAATGGATGTTCGAATTCCAATTGAATAGCATGAAGCTCGTAATCATCACTTGCCGTTTCTCTTGCTCCGTACATTGTATCTCCAATAATCGGATGACCAATATGTGCTAAATGTACGCGAATTTGATGTGTTCTCCCTGTTTCAAGAATTAGATGGACAACACAAGAGCTTTTATAGCGAGCTACAACTTCATAGTGTGTAACTGCATGCTGTCCAGTTTTAGAAACGACACGTCTTGTTGCATGATGTCGGTCTTTCCCGATTGCTTCAGAAATTGTGCCAGATGAAGAGCGTAAATTCCCTTGCACCTCTGCAGCGTATGTTCGAATAATGGATTTTTCCTCAATCATACGGTCAAAGATTGATTTTGCTAAAGGATGTTTTGCTACAAGTAACAAACCTTGTGTCCCTTTATCTAAACGATGGACATGCTCCGCATAAGTTCCGCCTTGCTCTTTAATGTGAGCCATAACATGATTCATACAAGTATGAGTATCACGCGCATCATTTGGATGTGTCGACATGCCTTTTGGTTTAGAAACGATCAAGCAATGGTCATCCTCATAGACGACATCAATTGCACAAACCGGTGTCGGTTGATAATTAGATGTCGGAATCGGGAATGTGAATTTTATGATTGTTCCTACTTGTAGTGGTTCATTCCACTGAATAGGCTCTCCGTCAACTGTTGTGATAGCCTTCGCCATTCTCAGTTCATGGACTAGCTTTTTACCGAGTCTCCAATCATTGCGTAGTAGATCCTCAACTGTTAAATTATTTGTATTTATTTCATAGTGAAACATATATCTTCCTCCGTAGAAAAGACCGTATTCCAATTGTAGAACACGGTCTCGAAATTAATTTGCTGCTTTAGCAGCCTTCATTACATAGAAGCTTGCCCCTGCAATTAAAATAAATGCAGTTAGCGCTAAAAATGGGATTGTGATAAAACCTAACCAGTTGATATATTGACCAGTACATGAAACAACACCACAAGAAGGGGCTGTATCAGCTAAAAAACTAAGCTTTTGAATACCATAATGGTAAAGTGATATACTGCCTCCCATAATGGAAAAAACAGCGGTTGTTACAGCAATACGTGCATTTTTTTGAATAAAGGCAATCGTTGTCATAATGACAATTGGATACATGAAAATTCGTTGAAGCCAACACATTTTACAAGGTTCATATTGACGGATTTCAGAAAAGTATAAGGAACCCAATGTTGCAACGACAGAGACAATCCAAATAAGTAATAAGCCGTTCTCTTCTTTTTTAGACATATAAATTCTCTCCTTAGTATAACCATGTACTTGTTCGATTATAGTTGTTCTAGTTTTATATGTAAATTAACTTACCCAAAATAAGGTATCATCACCAAAACGTGTGGTTGATTTCCGTTCCGACTGGGCGCTTTGTTGCTGACGCTTCGCTTTCGCACAGAGCAAAGCTTCCTGGGGGCGTCCGATGAGCCGCTTCACTCGCTTTGCTCGCTCCAGGGTCTCATCTGTGACGCTGATCCCCAAGGAGTCGCCCAGCCTCCACTACAATCAACTTATTTACATAGTATACGTTTTAGCAAAAGTCATCCACAACTTTTGGTGATGAACCAAAATAAGGTATATTCTTATGAAAAATTTCAGTCTAAAGTATGAATGGCTTAGGCAGACGTTCCAGACTTTGAAATGTTATCATTAAATTAGCAATGCCAAAGAAGAGGTGTTTTTGTGAGGGAGAATGATCATTCCAATATCGGTATTTTAAAAGAGATTGCGGAGTTATTAAACGAAGAAACTGAAATTGTGTCGATGTTAAAAGGAGCACTTGTGAAATTTTTAAATGGCACAAATTTTGAAACAGGCTGGATTTTTTTTATCGATGAAAAAGGGCGATCGGAGCTTGTTGTCCATGTCAATTTACCAGAGGCTCTGGAGCATAAAAATTGTCATTATTTAGAAAAGGGAGGCTGTTGGTGTGTTTCCCGTTATCGTAATGAGGAATTAAAAAAAGCCTCTAATATTATTGAATGTCAACGTATTGAAAGTGCAATTGCAGCAAATGTTGGTGATCACGAAGGCATTACACATCATGCAACAGTTCCGCTTCAATCAGGTCAAGAGCGTTTTGGTGTCCTAAATGTTGCATCGAAGGATACCGTGCGTTTTTCAGAGGAAGAGCTCGCTTTACTTGAATCGGTTGCATTTCAGATGGGGTCGGCCATTAAACGTATTTTACTGACAAAGCAGGAACAAGAAATGGCACTTGTGAAGGAGCGCAATCGTCTAGCCCGAGATTTACATGATTCTGTCAATCAGCTACTTTTTTCCGTTACATTAACGGCGAGAGCTGGTATTGAAATGACAAACGATAGTGATGTGAAGGAAACATTTAAGGAGATTCAGCACTTAACACAGGATGCCTTAACAGAAATGCGTGCCCTCATTTGGCAGCTCCGTCCAAAAGGATTAGAAAATGGTTTACTTGAAGCAATCAAAGTGTATGCTGAAATGCTTGGCTTGAAGCTTCAAGTAACGGTCTCTGGTGTACTGCAATTCCCATCACGTATCGAAGAAACATTATTTCGGGTAGCCCAAGAAGCACTTAATAATGTTCGCCGTCACGCGGGTGTGTTGGAAGCTGCACTTTATATTACGGTCACTTCTACAGATATTTTACTTGTTATTCGTGATGAGGGACGAGGCTTCGTCATCGATCATAACACGAAGCTACTTTCAATAGGCTTGCAATCCATAAAGGATCGTGCAAAATCAGTTGGTGGCAAAGCTGACTGGGTTAGTGAAATTGGCAAAGGAACAGAGCTGTTAATCCGCTTGCCATATTAGGGGGGAAGAGTATGATACGTGTTTTAATCGCAGATGACCATCATGTAGTACGTCGTGGATTATTATTTTTCTTAAAAACACAGAAAGATATTGAAGTCGTAGGAGAAGCGAAAAATGGACTAGAGGCAATAGCATTAGCGGAAAGTATACAGCCAGATATTATACTCATGGATTTGGTAATGCCTGAGATGGATGGGATTCAGGCCACGAAGCGCATTAAAGCAAAGTTTCCGCAAATAGAAATTCTAATGCTGACAAGCTTTTCAGACCGTGATCATGTGGTGCCAGCTATGGAGGCAGGGGCTGCAGGCTATCAGTTGAAAGATATTGAACCTGATGAGTTGGTATTGTCCATTCGCCGTATTATGCGAGGCGAAAATACATTACATCCAGAAGCAACAACGACTTTGGAAATGGACCGTCAAGAATCAAAAAATGCACCTCATGTTTTAAACCCTCTAACACCTCGTGAACAGGATGTGCTTGCAGAGCTTACAAAAGGGAAAAGTAATCGAGAAATTGCGTCCTCTTTATTCGTTACAGAAAAAACAGTGAAGACTCATATTTCTAATATTTTCACGAAGCTACAAGTGCAGGATCGTACGCAGGCGGCTCTTTATGCAGTGAAGCACGGACTGACAGAGGGTAGTGGTGTATAAAAGTTAATTGATATCAGATCGGTCGTCCCCAGGAGTCGGAACGGAAATCAACCCCAAGGTTATGATGATGAGACTGGATTATTAAAAAACGACGAGTTCCTATGAACTCGTCGTTTTTTAATGAATGAAACCTTTATTTATTTTTGAACAAAAAATTTGTTTGAAATATCAATTAATGTAGAGCTTGGCGAAATCGATAGGTCATCTTTTAGCTTCTGTTCATAAGCGTGAAATACTTTGTATGCCTGTTCATGAAATCCCGTATTTATTAAAATGTGTAAATAGTGCTCAAGTTTTTGTTCATTATATGGATCAAACTCTAATAGTCTATTTAAAAAATTTAATGCCTTATCAATATCCGTTAGAAATGTTGCTTGAAAACCTTTTTCTAATAAATCTATGTATGATTTCGTCAGCTTATCTTTATAGGCAGTAGCCCACTCATAATCATCATAAATGAGTAGTCCATTTTTATAAATTGAGAGACTTTGATTGATCAAAGAAATTGGTGGGAATTCTAACTTCGTGAAATCCTCATAATATCTATGAAAGTCATATAAATCACAAAGGATGTTCGGTTTTTCGAAGATATAGTATTTATTTGAAAAAATAATACAGTTTGCATAGCCTATATTATTTAAGGTTTTTCTTAAATAAGAAAGTGCGGTATGAAGATTCGATTTTGCTCGTACATAGTCTAAATCAGGCCATAGAATTTCAATTAAATAATCACGATGAATAGGAATGTTTGGATGTAATATGAAATATACAAATAACTCCTTTGTTTTCTCGGTTTTGAAGGCAACTAAGCTGTTGTTGCTATATGCGGCAAATTGATTAAAGCATTGTACGTTTAACATGGTTTTCGAAGCTTTTTTAATCATTTGCTGAATAGAATATTCATGCTCGATACGAGAAATAGTTTTTTCTAAGCGACCATGACTAATTGGTTTAAGTACGTAGTCAAGACCTCCGATTTCATAGGATTGTAAAGCAAATTCTTTATATGAAGTTATAAAAATAACACTAACATGTGGACGATCAGTTTTGATAATATCAGCTAATTCAAGCCCAGTCAGTTCATTCAGCTTTGCCTCTAAAAAAATGACGTCAAATTCTATTATTGGAAGCTCATTTAAAAATACTTCTACACTTGTAAAAGTTTGAATTACCTGTATTTGCTGAAATGCTTGTAGTTTACTTTGAAAATAGTGTAAAGCTAAAGGTTCATTGTCTATTAAAACGGCTCGAATCACGTCAAAATCTCCTTTTTACAATTAAATTGAAAACCATTAAACTCTAGTTTGTTGTCTTTGAAAATGCTTTTCGAATATAGGGTGGGCACTAAAAGTAAATTCCACATAAAATTAAAAATTTGACACCAAAAAATTTAGCTCTTTGTATTCCGTTTTCCATAAGTTAGTGTCGGATCTCCTTATACGCTATCTTTTCGTACAGGATTTATCTGTTTAGCTTTTTCTCGATGATGGCTCGTGCTCCGTGCTAAACCTTTTTACATAGAAATTAGGACTTCCACAAATAGTTACTATAAAGTTTTTCTACTTCATAGTTTTCAGTGTCCTTATATAGAGGATAGAAGTTTTATATGTTGTGATAAGAGAATTGAAATAATTAAGCGTTTATTGTTAAAAACAACGTAGTTATAGTAGAGATTATAAGTACCTAAGTTGTTTTTTCTTATATTGTAAAAATAGTATAATGAATGTAATAATTTGTTAGGCGCTATTATAGTACATTTGACTTAAATAAAACTCAAAAAGTACTTAAAAAATACTTAAAGTAGATAGGGAATTAGTAAGTGAAACGACGGAATTAGCAAAGGGAAAAATAAGGTTTATTGTAAAGGAGTACTTATATGAAATTAGAGCGGCTTTTAACGATGACAATGATTTTAATAAATCGTAAAAAGGTGACAGCCCAGGAGCTTGCCGATTTATTTACTGTGTCAGTGCGTACTATTTATCGAGATATTGAAACATTGAGCTGTGCTGGGGTTCCTGTTATTAGCCAGCAGGGGGTTAATGGTGGGATTAGTTTGATTGATGGCTATCGTGTTGATAAGCAGGTGTTGACGAAGGACGAGCTTACGTCACTTTCTATTGCCATTAAAAGTGCATTAACAACATACGAGGATTCACATGCTGAAGCAGTACTTGAAAAATTAACAGGTGTTGCGGATGAGGAAGTAAAACAATCGATTGATCAACTGTTTATTGACCTTAGTCCTTGGGGGCCAAACGTTATTTTCAAGGAACAGATAACTTTATTAAAAAAGGCAATTGAACGCGAATATTGTATAAGCTTTACGTACTCTACTACACATGGCTGTATAACAAGAAGATTATTAGAGCCACACACTTTAGTACAAAAGGGGAAAGTTTGGTATGTTTATGGCTATTGCACATTAAGAGAAGATTTTCGTTTATTTAAAATTTCAAGAATGAAGGATATACAAGAAGAGATGACGACTTTCCAACGCAGGGAAGTCAATTTATCTGAACTCCCATGGGATAAAGTGTGGCATCACCCTCAAAATGTAGTAAACCTTATGTTATCTTTCGATTCTGCCATAATGACATTAGTAGAAGAATCATTTGGGGCTGAGCATGTAGATAATGAGAATTCAACTATTAACATTGCATTGCCTGAGGATGAATGGCTATATGGCTTTCTTCTTAGCTTTGGCCATCGCTTAAAAGTTTTGGAACCACCCCATATACGTGAAATTGTATTGAAGCGAGCCCAGGAAGTTGTGGAGTTGTATAAAGAAATTTAACTTCTTTCAATTGATGACATACAGTTGTCAGGTTTCCTTTGTTATAGTCATAACAAATAGACGAAGGGTGGATTTAATCATGCAAAGTTATTGTCAAAGCTGTGGAATGCCATTAGTGGATGAGGCATTACTTGGTACAGAAAAAGAAGGACACAAAAGTGAGGACTATTGCACTTATTGTTATGAAGTAGGAGAGTTCAAACAGCCAAATCTAACAGTTGAAGAAATGATCGGAATTTGTGTACCGCATTTAAAGGGAGATGGTATGGCGGAAGAGGAAGCACGCCAAATGTTGACATCTTTTTTACCAAGCTTAAAGAGATGGAGAAAGCATGATATACCAGAACCAGTTGTGATGAATAAAGAATTATTTCAAATTGTAGGAATTTCAGCACGAACAAGTAATGCGAATGAAATTACCGCTCAAGCAAAAATCCCGCAATTATGGACGAACTTTTATCAACAAGATGTAATGGGACAAATAGCTAATGCAGTAAATCAAGTAACATATGGCTTGTATTCTGATTATGAAACGGATGTTAACGGAGAGTATTCCATTACACTTGGAGTGGAAGTATTAACTGCTGACGAAATTCCTGAAGCTATGGTTGTAAAAAAAGTTCCAGCTGCTAAATACTTAGTTTTTACTTCTGACAAAGGCCCATTTGAAGAAGTTGTTGTGAAAGCTTGGCAGGATGTCTGGGCTTGGTTCGCAAGCTCAGGTGTAGAGCGAACATATACAGGTGACTTTGAAATGTACGATGAACGTTGTGCCAACCCTCAAGAAGCTCAGGTCGATATTTATATTGCAATTAAATAATATAAACAAATTAAGCCTCCTATCTATGATAAATAGGAGGCTTGTTTGTTTAAAAAGGGCCCGATTTTGATATTTATTTTGCTATCACCGTTTTTAGCATTTTATCAATGATCGGTATTATATTTGCTGTAATTTCTTTGGTTATTTCTAAAAAACGTATTTTGGTTGGGTCGGTCTAATCGCGAATGTATTAGTTTTGGTTTTTGCTTATCTATTACTATTAGCAATGGGAATTGGTGAACCATAAAACTTTGTGCTGTTGAAGTTCAAAACCTAAACATAAAAAAACAAGTCTCCAACCAATCAATTGGTAGGAGACTTGTCGTCATTTGCTGGAGGAATTACTTCTATTTCTGGCTCAATATGCACGAGTACCTGGCAGAAGGAATTTTCATCACAAACGGTTTTTTCAATCTCCTCTGTGATTCGGTGACTTTCAAAGACATTTAAGTAAGGATCAACGGTCACTGTTACGTCTATAAAATGCATATTGCCATGCGCACGGCCCTTAAAGTCTATGAGATTGATTACACCCTCAACATTGCGGATTAAAACGGATAATGTTTTGACCTCTTCAACATCAAAGGCATCTGTGAGGTTTTGAACGGCCTCCCAAAAGATTTCTACAGCTGTTTTAATAATAAGAAGTGCGACGAGTAGAGCTGTTATTGTATCGATAATGGGGAAGCCAAAAATAGCGCCAAAAATTCCGATTGCTGTACCGATACTGACAAGGGCATCTGAGCGATTATCATAGGCTGCAGCCTTAACGGCAGCACTTTTTATTTTTTGGGATAGTTCCAAATTATAGCGATACACGATATACATCACGACTGCACTGCCGATTGCCACAAAGGCTGTTAATAATGATGGTGCTGTGCCAGTTGGCTCCCATAGACTTTTTATCGAATTGATGAGTACCTGTAAGCCAACAATTAGCATAATGAATGATGCAACAAGTGAAGCAATAGTTTCAGCACGTAAATGGCCATATTGGTGATTAGAGTCAGGTGGTATTTGGGCAATGCGTAATCCAATTAATACCGCTATGGATGCGATAATATCAGTGGTATTGTTAAGTCCATCTGCTTTTAGTGCTTCTGATGTTCCGATATAGCCAATCGCTAGTTTTATTGAGCTCAGTATTATATACGTACCAATAGATAACCAGGCACCTTTTTCCCCTTGACGTAAATTTGTATAGAGCTCCATTTTGTTTCCTCCTAGCAAAACTTTCGGGCATTATAAAACGACTCCCTTCTCGTGTAAGGGAGTCGTTTTTTGCGTATAGATTTATTTAATTTCAGTAGAAGCTCTTGCCAATATAGGTTGTGAGCAAACTACTAGTTTTATACCTAATCATACAAGCGCGACATGAATCATATCACGGCAAATACGATAAGCCAATTACCTATTTCAGCGGTTGTCCAAACATCCGCTGAAATAGTGGAACTCAGGCTTTGTGTAAGTTCAAAGCCGAATCTGAACCAATTATGCTGAGGCAAAATTGGTTTTTAGTCATGTACTTCATCGTTGTCATTTGATAAATCACGTTCAGGTATTTTCAGAACTTCTAAGTATAAAATATGGTGACCATCTAATTCTTTTGCGATAAATTCATAACCTTGTTCTTCAATACTGTCTCCTTCGACCGCATCAAATTGCTTCGTCATGAACCAACCACCGATTGTATCAATATCATCATCTTCTATGTCGGTACCTAGCATATCATTAACACTTTCAACTAGCATCTTCGCATCTAAAATAAAGTGATCTTCTGCAATCTCCTGAACCTCTGGAATTTCATCTTCATCGAATTCATCTTGAATTTCGCCGACAATTTCCTCAATAATATCTTCAATCGTAACTAGACCAGATGTTCCGCCATATTCATCCATTAAAATGGCCATATGAATGCGTTCACGCTGTATTTTTAGTAACAATTCGTTAATTTGCGTTGTTTCCATTACGCGAATAATTGGCTGCATATAATCAATCACTAATTTATCGCCATTTGCTGGATCTTTAATGTAGGCGGTTAATAAGTGCTTCATATTGACTAAGCCGATAATATGGTCTTTGTCACCATCGATAATTGGGTAACGGGTATATTGCTCAACGCCCATTAAATCGAAAACTTCTCTAATCGTTAGTTCTTTTTCAATGCCGACGATTTCAGTACGTGGGACCATGACTTCTTTCGCAAGACGATCAGAGAACTCAAAAATACTGTTTACATATTCATATTCTGAAGTATTAATTTCTCCACCCTTTAAACTATCCGACAAAATCATACGTAACTCTTCTTCAGTATGGGCTACTTCTGATTCTGACATCATTTTCAAGCCGAAAAGGCCAGTTAAGCCACGTGCAGATCCGTTTAACAGCTTAATGATTGGATACGTAATGTTGTGGAATAAAATTAATGGGCCAGAAAGATTTAATGTTACAAATTCTGCTTTTTGGATGGCAAGTGTTTTTGGCGCCAATTCCCCTATTACAACATGCATAAAAGTTACAATTGAGAATGCAAGTATAAATGAAAGGACAGTAGTAAAATTTTCACTCAAATTTAGAAATTTAAACACTGGATTCAAGATAATCTTAAATGTAGGTTCACCAAGCCAACCTAGACCTAAAGCAGTGATCGTAATACCTAATTGACATGCAGATAAGTATTCATCTAAATCTGAAATTACACGTTTTGCATTTTTTGCTTTTTTATTCCCTTCGGCAAGCAATTGATCAATTCGTGTGGATCTTACTTTAACGATTGCAAATTCAGTTGCAACGAAAAATCCTGTCATTATTATTAGTAGGGCAAATGCCGCCAACCTTATGGTTATTTCCATTATGTCTCCGTCCAAATAATTCCTTTGCTCCCGCCCAAATGAGGGAAGGAAACAAAGTGTACACCTCCTATGATTTTAAAAATTGTTGAATGATTTAATCATAAAATATTTACTTGCAAAACACAAATATTGACAACAACTTTTTTAGTTAATTTTCAAACCGTAAATTAAAAAAATAAATAATTTCAAGCACCAAAAGATTGAAAATAAAAATTTGTTATGCTAACTTTAAATGTAGCAAAGAAGATAGTTTGTTTAGAGAAAGAAGCATTTACATCTCATATAAAACGACACGTCAAAAATCTCAAGGTGCTTACTTGCGGATTTTTTTAAATGAATTATTTTTAATAGCACAAATAAGGAGCCGTCTCATTCATATGAGGCGGCTCCTTTGTATTGTAGAAAAATAAAATAGATGGTGTCATAGTATCGCTTTTCGGCAGAACAAGGGGTTGATTTCCGTTCCGACTGGGCGCTTTGTTGTTGCTGTCGCTACGCTTTCGCACAGATAAAACAATTGTTGCTGTCGCTACGCTTTCGCACAGATAAAA
>NZ_JBHJTF010000038.1:0-33729 GCF_042267565.1 Lysinibacillus sp. NPDC056232
AGCGACAGCAACAAATGTTTTAACTGTGCGAAAGCGAAGCGACAGCAACAAATGTTTTCTGTAGCGAAAGCAAAGCGGCAGCTACAAAGCGCCCAGTCGGAACGGAAATTAACCACACGTTATGGTGATATCCGCTAAATGGTATTTTTGCAATATTTTTTATGCCAAATTAGAATAAATAGGGGGTATCTATATGGAGTTGCGAGATTTAAAAGCTTTTATGACCGTTGTTGAACATGGGAGTTTTACAAAGGCCGCTAGTGAATCCTTTGTGTCACAGCCTTCATTAAGCAAAAGCATTAAAAAGTTAGAGAATGCTCTTCATGTAGAGTTATTAAATCGATCTACACGCAATGTAGAATTAACAGACGCAGGTAGTATCGTCTATAAACAAGGTCAAAAAATAATACGTTCTGTCCACGATTTACATATATTATTAGATGATTTATCGAACATCGAAACAGGTACGATTAAATTAGGGATTCCGCCGTTAATTGGCACACTATTTTTTCCTGACATTGCTCGAAAGTTTCATAAGCAATATCCAAAGGTGCATTTAGAGCTTGTGGAACGAGGAGCTAAAACGATCGGAACGTTAGTAGAAAATGGTGATGTTGATATGGGAATTGTCGTTATACCTACAGATGAAAGGAAATTTTCTGTCCAATCATTTGTGGAAGACCAATTTTTTGTCTTTATTAATGAGTCCCATCCATTGGCTCAGCAAGAACATATTTTATTACAAGATTTGAAAAATGAAACATTCATTATCTTTACGGAGGAATTCACACTGCATGATTATGTTATTAAATCATGTAAAAGCGTAGGATTTACACCAATAATCGGCTATAAAAGCTCACAATGGGATTTAATAGTGGAGCTAGTATCCTCGAATTTAGGGGTGACACTTTTACCATATTCCATTGCCGCAAAGCAGACAAATAAAAATGTCAAAATTATACCGTTACTTAACTTTGACATGCCATGGCGTTTAGGTGTTATTACGAAGAAAAATACTTATCAATCTTTTGCATTAAAGCAGCTACTCCATACAATACGTTCTGAAAATTGATTTATGCACTTTTAGAATAAATAGTATTCTAATTAATTCCTTTACTTATAAAACGATAGTAAGGTAGAATTTTTCTTAATAAACGAGAAATTTTAGGGGGTTTCGATATGGAGAAGGGGAAAGTGTGGAATTCGTTTGAGGAGGCCATTGCTGATATTAAAGATGGGGATACGTTAGCAGTAGGGGGCTTCGGGCTATGTGGTATCCCTGAAAAATCAATTGCAGCGCTAGTCCAAAGGGGAACAAAGGATTTAACAGTTGTAAGCAATAACTGCGGTGTGGATGATTGGGGTTTAGGGCTTTTATTAGCAAATAAACAAATAAAGAAAATGGTCGCATCCTATGTAGGTGAAAATAAAATTTTTGAGCAGCAATTTTTAAGTGGGGAGCTTGAAGTAGAATTGACACCACAAGGTACGTTGGCAGAGTGTATGCGAGCTGGCGGAGCTGGGATTCCAGGTTTTTACACAGCTACTGGAGTTGGAACACCCATTGCTGAGGGAAAAGAAGTAAAGGTTTTTGATGGCAAGGAATATATTTTAGAAAAAGGTATTGTCGCAGATTTTGCACTTGTCAAAGCATGGAAGGCGGACAAGCTAGGAAATTTAGTTTTCAGAAAAACATCACGTAATTTTAATCCACTAGCTGCAATGGCTGGAAAAATTACGATTGCAGAAGTAGAAGAAATTGTTGAGGTTGGAGAGCTAGACCCAGATCATATTCATACACCTGGAGTGTTCGTGCAGCGCGTTTTACTAGGTGGCAATTATGAGAAACGTATTGAGCGTTTGACGGTAAAAAAGGGGGATGCGTAAATGGCTGATACAAGACAAAGAATAGTAAATAGAGCAGTAAAAGAAATACAAAATGGTATGAACGTTAATTTAGGTATTGGTATCCCGACGCTAGTAGCTAATGCAATTCCATCTGACTATGACGTCCTTTTACAATCAGAAAACGGACTTCTTGGCATTGGTCCATACCCAGCAGAAGACGCGGTCGATCCTGATTTAATTAATGCAGGTAAAGAAACAGTCACTGCGGTTCCGGGTGCCTCTTTCTTTGACAGTGCCGAATCATTTGCCATGATTCGCGGAGGTCATATCGATCTTGCTATTTTAGGTGGCATGGAAGTATCTGAAACGGGTGACCTTGCGAACTGGATGATTCCGGGGAAAATGGTGAAAGGTATGGGAGGCGCCATGGACCTTGTAGTCGGGGCGAAAAGAGTAGTTGTCGTGATGGAGCATGTCAATAAAAATGGTGAGTCAAAAATAAAAAAACAATGTGAGCTGCCGTTAACCGGAAAGGGCGTTGTGAATAGATTAATTACAGATTTGGCTATTTTCGATTTTACGGAGGAAGGGATGCAGCTTATAGAATTAGCAGAGGGTGTCACGTTAGAGGAAGTAAAAGAGCAGACAGCTGCTTCCTTTAGTATTGCTTTAACTTCTTTCAGCAAAAGTCTCCCACCTCTATAGAGGGTGAGATGAATGCAGATTTAAGCTACTTTTCAGCGGGTTTCCAAACACCCACTGAAATAGGGGAACTCAGGCTAAGAACTTCACATCCTGTGAAAACGCCTGAGTGACCAACTTCGTGTTGTCCTAAAGCCTCCGGCGGATGTCACTGAATCGGAAAGGAGCACAAAGCCGATTCCAGACGCAATTATGCCGAGGCATAATTGATCATCAACATAAATTAAATGAAACCAGTTCTTTTGATAGAGCTGGTTATTTTTTGTTAGGAGTATCAATTACTTGGGCGGTATTGTAGCTTCGCGGTATTTCTGAAGAGCATGAAGATTGATTGTTATTTTTCAGACTATTGGCTGTTCTCTAGCTCTGTTTTGCCATTATACAATGATGGAAAAGGAGAAAATGAACTATGAGACAACGATGGTCAGATGAATTACAGGTGGCACAGGTACGTGTAGCGAGACCGACTGATAAAATAAAGGAAATTGAGAAATTTTATTGCGAAGGCGTAGGGTTAGAAAAAATCGGCTCTTTTTCAGGACATCGAGGCTTCACTGGCATCATGATTGGTCTTCCGAATGCGAGCTATCATTTAGAATTTATAGAGCACATTGACGGAAGTCCTTGCCCAGCACCAACAAAGGATAATTTGCTCGTACTGTATATTCCAAATCGTTCAACTATACAGCGTATTGCTGAACGATTATTGCAAATGGGCTACCCTGAGGTAGAGCCAGAAAATCAATATTGGGCTGAAAAAGGCGTCACAATTGAAGATCCTGATGGCTGGCGTCTTGTATTAATGAACACGGAGGGTATTTAAATAAGTAGGCTCGTATTTTCAATACCCTGCGCGGTATGTAGTTGCAACTTATAACGTTGAAAGAAAGAAAAGGTGCTCGGCAGTAAATATATTTCAAAAACTTTTTTTGTTTGAAACAATTGTAAATGAAAAAAGATACCCACACATTATACACGTAGGGGTATCTTGTCGTTAAAACGCTCTATTGTCCTAAAGAAGCATCTTGATGATAATGAGTAGCAATTGATTCGATATCTAGCTGTGTATAGTTCGCCCAATTAACCTTTCTAAAGTCTTCCTCACTAAAGTAAATATTTAATAGCTCTGTCATAGATTTGTCCCCGTTAGATTTCGTTAACGGAGCATACCAACTAATGGCTGGAGTTTTAACACTTTGAAGCTTAGACAGCTCTGCAAATAGTTTAGTGGAATCCTTTAACATTTGACTTTTCATACCTTTTTTTACATCAGTATCCTGTATAGAGATTGATACGATACCATTCTTTTCTTCCACCGTGAATTTATTTTTAACGATAGCTCCTACTATATCTTCAATGGAAGTATTTTTATCGACGGCAACTTCCTTTGGAGCAGTATTCTTCCCGCAAGCTGATAATAAAAGTGTGGCTAGTAAAAATAAATAAAATAACTTCTTCAATGTAATAACCTCCCTTGTTACTACCATATATGCGCAAAATGGAGGTGAATTATACAAAAAGAAGGAAGGTAGTAAAAAAATCAATTATGCCCCGGCATAATTGCGTCCGGAATCGGCTTTGTGCTTAGGCCTGCACGAGGGCCGACACGATGTCGGTCATTTCGGTGATGCCACAGGACGTGGCGTTTTTACCGATGCAGGTCAGTTAGCCGTTATCGCATGGATGCGATGATTTTAGGCTAACATCCCCTAAGAACTCCTTTCCGATTTCCGTGACACCCGCTAAAAGAAGTTAAATTACAATGGAGTTACATAAATCTGTTTTTCCGTTGGATCCCAGAGGACAACCCCAACATCTTGGTTTTGATCTATAATACGAATAGTAATAGGAATATAATCAAATAAAATAGTATTCAATTTAGTACTAGCCAACTGTAAAAGACCAATCAGTTCAGTATCATTTATTAAAGGTGCATGAACATCTATTTTTAAATCGATTAAATTCCCGTTTTCATATCGAAGGTTACCAATTATTTTAGGATTTAAATGTTTAAAACCTTCTTGAATATCTTCTTTGAAAATTAATAATTTATCATATGTATCTTTGTCTAAACTATTAAGTGAATCGGAAGGGAATGTATAAGTTTTTATATCGATCGCATTCCATTTATCTATTGTAACCTCTCCTTCAGGAATAAATGTTTCCGCTAAAAATATTCCTGGAATGATATCATTTTTATTGGATTCTTGATATAAAGTTAAAAAAATAGGGACATTTGGTATTTTGTTATTATTTCTTATATTTTTTATTATAGCTTCGGCTATTTCTTTACCGTAATTTTCTACGTCATTAACATTATCTGCGTTCGTATCGACTTTAACTTGATCTATATAAGTTAAGCCTTTATCATCCTGTACTCTAATGTCATAAAACTCATTTAAGGATACGGCTAAAGACAGTCCTTCTACTTTTCCGTTTTCTTTGTTAACAAAATTGTGTTCTAAGACATGAGATAATATTTTAGGATTATTTTTTTCATCCTCTAAAACATCTCCAGTACTTTTTTCTATAGGTGGGTTTAAACCAAAACCTTCTTTTGATTTTCTATCTAACCATTTATTTATAATTTTACCATCTAAATATTGACCTTCCTGCATATAAAACTTCTTAGTAGGAAAGTGATTGACTGATAAATCCATTAATCCTTTTTCAATTTCACTGACGTTTAATGAATTGTTCATATTACTAAGTATTAACCCCCTGGAAACATTAGATTTTGCAGGTTGTTTAATTTCATATATTTCTTTTTGTTGAATGGATGATGCATATATTTTCTCATCATTTTTATTAACTTGATGATCATCACTACAAGAAGCTAGAAGAAGTAGTGGTGATACAAAAAACAACATACTCTTCTTTATATTCATTTTGTACATACTCCTTACCAATTCAAATTAACGTTATGTTACATAGTTGTGCTTCTTTATATATCCCTGGTATTTTCAATGTTTACCTTTATATCCCTATTTTAAGTGAGATACTGGTAAAAGTATATAAAAACAGATAACTGATATTAGCTATCCACCTTACACAATTTAATAATGTACATGAACTATCGGTTTAGCTTGCTATTGAAGATCAGAAAAATAATTGGAGGCATTGAAAATGAACCTTTCAGAGTTCAAAAACTATCTTTTGACCATAAGTGAAATAATTTATTTTGATAGCAATGAGTACCTTCGTGAAAAAACTTCTAATCCGTTTAGATTAAAAAAAATGATAGACATTGCTGAAAATTTACTTGCAAATACAACGAGTGAGGATGAGAAATATTTTCTAATGGGAACGCTGGGGAACTTATATAGATTTTACGGAGAACCTCAAAAAGCTGTTAACATTTTAACAGAATGCGTTACTATTGCCAGCAATCAGAACGACAGCAATCGAGAAATCGTGTCATTAATACGCCTAGGAGAGGCCATTAAATATAACGATAATCCAATGAAAGCATTGGAAATCTTCAATGAAGTTTTAGATAAATGTAAGGCAAATGATAATTTGTTTTATGTGGACTTTGCCATGCAACATAAAGGAAAGTGCTTGTTAGAATTAGGGAGAATGGCAGAGGCGGAAAAATGCTTGAAAGAAGCATTGGAGTTAAGGGAACTTAAAGGTGATGTATCGCTTATTGAATCTACCCAACAAGCATTGAATTTTATAAAGAATTGGAATGCTAAATACTTTACTGAAAAGCCGTAAAAAGAACACATATTTTTATGTAAAATAAATTGAAGGATTTATGAGTGATAATTTATCTTTATAAGTTCATTTAATCAGTATAATTTGAATAAAGTTTTCCAAAACCTGTAGTAAACGGAGACCATCATTTATGATGGCCTTTTTTTAAACGATAATCTTGTAAGCGTATACACTTTTCGCAGAGTTTTTTTCTTCTAACTATTGAATTGCTAGTGAAAACAATGTATAGTGAAGTGATTTGTCTGACGTCTGACCGTCTACATATTTTCAGTTTTAAGATCTATAGCTGTTATTCAAGTTTCAATAATGGAACATAATGAGTGAAAGAAGGATTTGTAGTTTCGGATATCGAACGCGCAAAAATTATCAATATTAGTTATGGAGGAACTCATGAGATACTTAATATCCATTTGTGGATTGCTACTTGTTTTTGGTTTAGCTCTGTTAATGAGTAAAAACAAAAAAGAAATAAAATATAAAAACATACTTATTATGTTGATCATCCAATTTTTATTTGCAGCATTACTGCTAAATACAAAGTTTGGTTATGTTCTAATCAAAGGATTTACAAATGTATTTGATCATTTATTGTCTTACGCAAGTACGGGCATAACTTTTGTTTTTGGTGGTTTAGCGAATGAAGGGGAGTATTCCTTCTTCTTAAATGTGTTATTACCAATTGTATTTATATCTGCATTGATAGGGATCTTACAGCACTTTAAAATTCTTCCTTTCGTCATGAAGTGGATAGGTTTACTTTTAAGTAAAGTAAATGGCATGGGGAAATTGGAATCATATAATGCTGTTGCTTCTGCAATGGTAGGTCAATCTGAAGTATTCATTACTGTAAAAAAACAATTAGATAAAATTAGTCCACAGCGAATGTACACATTATGCGCATCTGCAATGTCGACCGTTTCTATGTCAGTTGTTGGTGCATATATGACGATGATTGAACCAAAATATGTTGTAACGGCGATTGTGTTGAACTTGTTTGGCGGATTTATTATTGTTTCGATCATTAATCCGTATACAGTAGAAGAAAGCGAAGATATTTTAAAAATTGAAGATGAGCATAAGCAATCTTTCTTCCAAATGCTTGGAGAATATATCATGGATGGCTTTAAAGTAGCCATCATTGTTGGAGCTATGCTGATCGGTTTCGTAGCATTAATGGATTTAATCAATTCACTATTTGATATGATTTTGGGTGTATCCTTCCAAGATATTTTAGGTTATATTTTTGCACCAATAGCTTTCCTAATGGGTATACCGTGGGCAGATGCTATTACAGCCGGAGGAATTATGGCAACTAAATTAGTAACGAATGAATTTGTTGCAATGATAAGCCTAGGAGAAGCAGCTAAGTCTATGAGTGCACATACAGTGGCTATTATTTCTGTCTTTCTTGTATCCTTTGCAAACTTTGCATCTATCGGTATTATTGCTGGAGCGGTAAAAGGTTTGAATGAAAGACAAGGGAATATAGTTGCTCGTTTTGGCTTAAAGTTGTTATATGGAGCAACACTCGTTAGTATCTTAACGGCTACAATTGTCGGTTTCGTAATTTAATAAAAGTTGAACTGCACTCCAATGGATAGACATATCTATTGGGGTGCAGTTTTTTTACGATGATTAAAGTAGGGGGTTGCAAAATCCTGGATGGTGAACGGACAGTTTAGTTGAAGAAGTTGAGTTAAGATAGTCTTTTTGTTGAATTATTGGTTGTACCTTTTCTAACAAAATGAATAAAGATGAGGAACATTAGTTGAAATAGTACAACAAATAAAAATACAATACCCAAAATAATGAATGAGACCATTCTAACTTCAGGAGTTTGAACTACCCCTGCATAATCAACTTGTCTTACTCCAATAAATATTGCCCCAGCAGTAAAAATGAATAGCCATACAATGTTTAAGGCCCACCATATTTTCATACCCAAAATAAATATCTCCTTTCTATTCTAGAGTCGCGCAAGAACGAAGATTAATAAGCAATCTAAAATCAATCCGCTGTTAATAAAAGTTATCCCGACTTTTGTTGATAAATCATAATACTCCGATTAATATTTTGCCTTTAATGGTGTAATTGTAACACTTTTCCTTTTTTACAGGAAACAAACTTTAGGCGGTGTTATCTCTCAGCCTTAAGACTGATTTCTTATAATTCAAAAATAAATGACTAATTAAATGAACAAAAAAAGATAACCAATATCAGCTCATGTTGATAAAAAAAATCACCCTTCAATAATGAAGGGTGATTCGTTCAAAAGCCTTGTGGCTGTATGATTAAATTAAAAAGCCGCGTATGCCGTAGTTATTATAGAAAGTTTTAAACCACCACTCCTCAAAGTGGGTGTTCGCAGAAGCTTTCCTGCTTATCCTCATGCACCATGGTGTGAGGCCCGTCATTCCAACTCCAATAATAAAACTCCCTTTTACAGCTTAAAGGTTAAAACTTAATATTGTACGAACAATGCAGCCTTTAAAGATATAATAAGGCATGTTAAATAAACTTGCAAGTAAGATGGTTTGTACAAAAAAGTCAATGGGCAAGTGTCCCAATTCATACATTTCCAGAATGAAATATCTCCGGAAGCTTGAAACAGATTCATACATTATTCACAAAAGCGAACAAAAAATACGAACAACCTTTACTTAGTAGGACTTAGTATGTAAGATAAAGGAGCATATATAGGGTTTACCTAGAAAATAAGTATAAGGAGGAAGCGGAAATGGCAGCTTATCCAAATTGTCCGAAATGTAATTCTGAATACACATATGAGGATGGAACAAACTTTGTATGTCCAGAATGTGCACATGAGTGGAGCACTAATGGAACGGAGCAGGAGGCAGATACGCTAATCGTAAAGGATGCTAATGGCAATCTACTTGCGGACGGCGATTCTGTTACAGTTATTAAGGATTTAAAAGTTAAAGGTAGTTCTTCAACATTAAAAATTGGGACAAAGGTGAAAAGCATTCGTCTCGTTGAAGGCGATCACAATATTGATTGTAAAATCGATGGCTTTGGTGCAATGAAATTAAAGTCAGAGTTCGTTAAAAAAGCATAATTACTGTAAAAAGAGTCGTGATATGAAGCGTTCCAAATTGGAGGCTATCAAAATCGACTCTTTTTTTATTTGGATATTGGAAGTTGGCTCAGATACTTGGAGACAACTTCCTTCTGCAAGGTGGAACATTATTTTGTAAACCTACGAAATAAAATAGCGAAAGCAGCACCAAATAGTGCAAAAATAGTATGTAAAAGTGCTATGTAGCAAGCGCCAATCAACAGTGTACCAATTTCTGCGAACGTGTAGTTGATGACATAGAGTTGGTTATTTATATTGTTAATAATGGCCCATACGAAAACGGGTACAGAGCTGATGGCAAAAACAATCCAAATATTTTTGTAAAAGAAATAAGTAAGACAGCCAAAAATCGCGTATGATACAGCAAAGCTCGTTTGATTGCCAAGTAGGGAAGAGTTAATGGCAAACATAAAGGATAGTACGATAAAAACAAGGTGGAAAAATGTTACCGTTCTTTTCATTAGTAAATGATAGCCTAGTGTTTGCTTTGAAGTAGCAAGTTGCTGGCAATGCTCACAATTAGCTAAATGGTGTTCGACAAATTGTATAGTAGTTGCTTGGAGCGCTTGTTTCTTATACAAAGGTAATAAATCCTCTACAATTGAACATTCTTGTGACAAAGGCTTCCCTCCAATCGGTCTCCTTCCATTATACGACTTTTTAACTTCTTTCAGCAGATGAATGCGGGTTTAAGTTAATTTTCAGCGGGTGTCCAAACATCCGCTGAAATAAAGGAACTCAGTCTAAGAACGCCACGTCCTGTGGCAACGACTGAGTGACCAACTTCGTGTTGGCCCAATGCCTCCGGCGGATGTCACGGAATCGGAAAGGAATTCACATAGGATGTTAGCCTAAAATCATCGCATCCATGCGATAACGGCTAACTGACCTGCATCACGCAGGCCTAGGCACAAAGCCGATTCCAGACGCAATTATGCCAAGGCATAATTGATGAAAATAAAAAAAGCCTTCCGCGAGTTCATTCGTTCGGAAAACTTGTACATGCACCTTATTAATTTGATGTTAACACTTCATTCGTCAAAGCTTGAATATCAATATGCGTTTTTTCCTTCACAGCATCCTTCAGAATCTCAGTACGGAAATAGTGAACCGACGCTTCAAGAGGAATAGTTAAAATCTTGGAAAGGGCTGATTGATACATATGCACAAATTCTTTATCTGTGTTTCCACGTTTTAACTCAGCAAAGGCTTCATAAAATTGGTCAAGCTTATCAGCAAACTCAAGTAGGCGACCCTCTATAGTTTTATCCTTACCTTCTTTCATGCGCTCAAAGAAGACAGCCTGAAACTCTTGTGGAATCTCATCAATAATAAATTTCTCCATCATTTTCTCTTCCACATGTGCCAGCATTTGTTTAAGCTCAGGGCTCGCATGCTTTACTGGTGTTTTAATATCGCCGATAAATACTTCAGCAAAGTCGTGATTGATGGTTTTTTCATATAATGATTTCCAATTAATCGTAGCTCCATTCATTTCCTCAAGTGTGGCAAAGAACATCGCATACTGTGATACCTTCCAAGAGTGAGCAGCCACATTGTGCTCTTCAAATTTGAAGCGTCCAGGGCAACGAATAATACGCTCTAGGTCATTAAGACTTGTAAAAAATTGATGAATACCTATAAAAATCACTCCTTTTTGTTCTATATGTGCATGTTACTATAATATGTTTCGGTGTGTCTAGGGATACAAATTTACAATTGCCTAAAACAGTATTAAGGGTATCACCAAGCAGGTTTGCTACTATTGTCATGTGACAAATTGCTCGCATAACATCATTGTGTCTAGGTTATGCTTTTCGGTATTGCTTTAAATGTGGTGAATAGTCATATTTTTCACTTCTTTAATATATTGTAAAAGGTTTCTTAAATTATCCCCAATAAGAAAGTTTATAAACACAGGGGAAGGAATTACTTTTAAGTCATTTGAACAACTGATCAGGATTCTCATATTTTTTTATAGAAAAAAGCCACTCGTTTGAGTGACTTTAATAATTATTTTAAATTAATTAAACCTGTTTCAGTACCAAAAATACCAGTTTGTACTTGCAGTTGTAAATCAGTTGCTTCTGCTACTTCTGGAGCAAGGTCAAACACAACCTTACCTTTGATCTCCATGTCTGGATTTACTTCCTGTAAGAAGAAGCTATTTTGAATGTTTCCATCATCACCTTGGTTTGCAGACATACTTGCAACACTATCAGATTCGTAAGTTTTTTCACCACGTTTTAATTTAAAGAAGCTTGCATCAATAGTTACAGCTTTATTTCCATTGTTTTTGTAAGTAACGTCTAGCACAACGTATTTTCCACTTGCTTTTTTCGGTAATACAGAAGGTCCTACTTGATCTGCTAATTCTACTCCATTAAGTGTAAAGATTGCATCTCCAACTTCTAATGCTGTACCGATTCCGACAACTTTTTCTTTATCATCTTTCTTTCCAACATCAGTAGAAGCTGGTTGTTTTCCATCTTCTTTATCCTTAGTCGAATTATCACCGCCACCAAGTGCAGCGATAATTACTCCAAGAATGATTAAGGCTATTAATCCACCGCATCCAAATTTGAAAAATTTCTTCATAGTAACTCTCCCTTAATATGTAATATTTGGTTCCTATGAAACTATATCAAATTTACTATAATGTGTCAGCAATAAAATTTATGGAAAATAAAAGTGGTTAATTATGATCGGTCCGCTGTTAAGCTAGTATCTAAAGCTTTATAAGGGTCACAATACTGTATATCCATATTTTGTTAGTGTAAGTTTTAAACAATTTTACAATGATTCAATTTGAGTTTACAAAGGATTCACAATTGCTGATAAAGCACACTTTGTGTAGTGCTATAATGAGGGGGACTATTAAAAGGGGAGTATGCACCATGATTTCAATTTATACACTTCTTCTTTACATACATATTTTAAGTGCTATTCTTTCGATTGGGCCTTTGTTCGTTGTTTTAACAATTGTTAAGAAAATGCGTTCAGCATCTCATGTTGAAATGACACCTTATATTGAGGCATTTAAAGGAGCAATTACGATCGTCAAGCATTCGGGGCATGTTCTTGTCGCATCCGGTATTTTATTAATGTGGCATGCGGGCTATCATTGGAGTACCTCGTGGATTGTTCTTACATTTCTTGTGATGCTTGCCTCCATTGTTTTTTTAGCAAGAGCGTTCAAACCGACTTTACAGACATTTAATACACCAGCCTATGATCAGCAAAAATTTACTTCATTGCTACATCGCAAAGCATGGATGTACATTTTGTTATTGCTAATTATGTTATGGCTAATGGTAGCAAAACCTGTACTTTGGTAAAAAGGGTTTCGCTTATAAAAAAATTCGCACTCCACAAAGGGTGCGAATTTTTTCATTATAGACTAAGCAAGCGTTTGAAATAGCTTTTGCGAATAAATATATAACTAACGAAGAATAGGGCAAAGAAGCATAAAGAGCTCATCATTGAGACTTGTAAAAATGATGTTGAAACCATTGTTCGCATAGCAAATAATGTAGCAAATAACATTGTAGTCGCTATCGTGAATGGTACAAATATAAGGATTGCTAGCTCCTTAGAAACAACAGTGAATAACTCTTTTTTAGATAGTCCAAGTTTTCGTATGCCTACATACTTTTCTTTTTCCTGAAGAAGTGTCGTTTGTAAATAGAAGTAGAGTATACTCATAGCTGCACTTAAGAAAATCAAGCTCAACATAGATCCGATAAAGAACATAACACTTTTTGTAAACATCTCTGCGTCATACAATTCGATTTTTGAAGTTACATAACGTTCCTCATATATATGTGGGAAATCCTCAATAATTTTTTTCGCCAACTCTGTATGTGCCGTCCAATTGTCTAGCTCAAATAAATAGGTTTTGTAGACAGGATATTTGATGCTGTTATAAACTTCATCAGGCACAATAAAATACGTTTGTTGGAAACCGGTTGTTAATAGATTTTTTTCATTTACAGATACAAGCTTAAATTGCTTTAGATAGTTATCATCACTTACATTAGTAATTGGAAATGTTTTACGATTACCAGCAACTGCTATAAATTCATTTGCACCTAAGCTAACCTTTTCATTGTGTAACAAGTTATAATCGGAAGCTGACATATAACCAATACTACGTTCTTCATTTGATTTAAATTCAATAAAATATTTTTGTGAATCCACTGTAGATAATTGTTTTTCAATATTTCCAATATCAGCTTCTACCTTACTTGGATCAGCCTTAGGAGGAGCAATGTACTGAAAACTGTATGGATAATTCGCCTTACTATCTTTTTCAACATTGTAGTAAGAGCTAAATAAAATGCTTGTACTTAAAAACACGCCGCTTAACAAGAGAGTGATTAAAAATAGTATATTTGCATGTGATTTCATTTTTGCATTCAGATTGGAGGCCAGTAACATATTCGGTTGTTTCATATAGGCTGACGATCTCTCAAAAGCCTTTAGGAGGAAGCGCATTCCTTGTGAGATGATTAAATAAATTGTACAAAGAACACTCATGAAAAGCACTACATAGAAAAGAACGCCGAGACTACCTACAATGTCATGTTCTATTTTTATAAAATAGCCCAAACCAATGGAAATCATAGTGCTAATGAATAACAAAAGATAATGTGGTCTTATCGATTTTTCAATAACAGCATCACTTTTTAATAGTTGAATGGACGCTTCTTTATTAATAAATCTTGTCATTATTTTTGAAATCACAACGAATAATACAAGGAATAAACCAATCGTTAGCATGATTGCTTTAATAGGGAAATACATACCGAAAGCTTCTGCGTTTAAAACAACTTTGGCACCCATTAAGAAGAGAGGCGAAATGACAAGCCCAAGAATGATTGCTGTAATAATCGCCAATACACCGATAAGAATATTCTCACGAAAAACGAGCGTACGAATTTGTTTCATGGATGCACCAGTAATCATAAAAATACCTAGTGTTTTTGTTTTCTTCTTTAAAAAGGCCATGATGGAATAGGCGATATAGATAAATGAAAACAAATAGACGAGCAAACTTGCTAACATTAATGCAAGGCCAAGTGTTGAGTCTGGATCTAAACCTGCAAGACTTGGGTGAAACACAATGACTGTAAATAAAAAGAAAATAATGATAGAGAACATACTGCTAAGGAAATACGAAACGTAAGTCCATTTATCACGTAAAATGTTTTGAACAACGATATGATTAAAGCTCATGCTGCCCACCACCTAAAAAAGCAAGTGTGTCCATGATTTCCTGGTAAAATTGTTTGCGATTATGACCGCGATGAATTTCGTTATATAATTTACCATCCTTAATGAAAATAATACGATTGGCGAAGCTTGCTACATAAGGATCATGTGTCACCATTAAAATGGAAGTTTTTAGTTCAGTATGAATAGAACTAAATAAATTCATGACATCATTTACTGCTTTTGAATCGAGATTTCCTGTAGGCTCATCTGCCAGCAATAAACTCGGTTCATGAATAACCGCACGAGCAATAGCTACACGTTGTTTTTGCCCACCAGAAATTTCATAAATTCGTTTTGAAAGAAGCTCGTCAATTCCAAGAAATTGAGATACATGTTGAAGTCGTTGCTGCATTGTATCGGCAGGTAAACTATCTAACGTTAACGGCAATAAAATATTTTCTTTCACCGTTAATGTGTGGACAAGATTAAAATCTTGAAAGACAAAGCCTAATTCTGAACGCCGGAACTTCGCAAGTTCCTCATCATCTAAAGAATAAGGATTTCTACCATTGATAAGAATTTCGCCAGCAGTAGGGCGATCGATTGTTGACACGCTATTTAAAAAAGTAGTTTTCCCACTTCCTGAAGGTCCCATTACGGCTACGAATTCGTTCTCACTAAGCTGGAAATCTATGCCATTCAATGCCTTATATGTGATTTCACCGATATATTCTTTTTGCAAATTGGTCACTTGTAGAATTGAGTTACCCATATTTAACAACTCCCTTACTTCGATTGAATAACTTAAGTATAAAGAAGGGGCAGCAGCTTACCTATTTGGCTTTATGACGTCAATATGACAAAGTTGTCATAATACGAGCTTACAATCATGATTTTTTTACGCTATTTGAAAAGTCTATGGAAAAGGTCGTGACGCGCTCATCAGATTGTATAGTAAAAGGGTGCTCCAATACAGTTAAAATCTTTTTCACCAAATATAAGCCTATACCTGTTGCTTCGCCGCTCGTTCTTCCTTTCGCTCCTGTATAAAATAAATCAAAGACACGTGAAGTTTCACTCTCGGGAATCGTTTCCCCATTGTTTTTAATTTGTAAAGTAGCTTCATCATAAATGATTTGAATAGAGCTTTCAGACTCGCCGTACTTAATGGCGTTATTGATGATTTGATAAAGCACGACTTTTAACCATTTACGATCTGAATAAATAATCGTATTTTCAACAATCGTCACTTTTGGAAAAACTTCTTTGGCGATGAAATAATCCTTTAAATCATTAACAACTTCCTTCATAAGCTCTTTTAATGAAAGTGCTTCTATTTTTAAATCAGCCACAAGATTGGAAGTGCGTTCGTAAGTTAGTAGCTGATTAAGGATAAACGTCAGCTTATCGCATTCCTGATTAATTGTTTGCAAATGCTCGGATTGGCTATTTGCATTCGATTGGATAATCAGTTGAATAACTGACAAAGGTGTTTTCATTTGATGGGCAAAATGTGAAAGCACAAGCTGTTTTTCTTTTCCTTGCTCCTCTAAATGTTGCTGCTGTGTTAAGTATAAATATTGCATTTGTCGTAGTTTTTGGCTGTAGGCCTGCTCCATCATAGCCTGTGGTTCATATAGATGGAGGTCATCGCTAGTTAATGTGTTTTCCTGTAAATGAGCATAGAGCTTTTTTCTGCGATAATAACGTCCAATCAGCCAAATGGTAAATAGGAAGCTAACAAGAAAGATAAAATAAAGATAGTGTGAAGATAAATCATCCAATGAATGAATGATCCAAGGTAATAATAGAAAGCTCACACAATAAAGAATGATTACACTTACATGATCTCGAAAGAAAAGCTTCATTCTTCTGCCTCCACTAATTGATAACCAAGTCCGCGAATTGTTTTAATTTCTAGTCTAGATTGGATCGCCTCGAATTTTTTGCGTAATCGGCCAATATTAACAGATAAAGTGTTTTCTTCAACGAAGGACTCATCATCCCAAATGGCACTTAACAATTTTTGACGAGGAACAACATTAGGATAAGCTTCGAATAGTAATTTGCTAAGCTGCATCTCTTTTAACGTTAACAGGCTCTCATGTTTCTCGGTGTAAAGACGAACGGTATTAGAATTTAATGTTGTATTAGCAAGTGATATCGAATTAGAATCGGAGGAAGCATATTCTCCGTATGTACGACGAATAAGGCCATTCACTTTTGCCATAAGCACATCTAGTGAGAAGGGCTTCGTGATAAAATCATCCGCACCATTTTCAATCCCATGCACTTGATCGATATCATTCACACGCGCAGATACAATGATAATAGGGCATTTGGATAGCTGACGGATTTTGCGCGACCAAAAGTACCCATCATAGGTTGGTAGGTTAATGTCCATAACAACGAGATGGGGTTGAATAGCTTGAAATTCTTCTACTATATGATTAAATTGTTGGACGGTATAGCATTCAAATTGATATTTTGATAAATGCTCCTCCATGATTTTTGAAATATTGATATCGTCCTCTATTATGTAAATTTTGTACATAGTATCGACCTTTCTTTATAGACTATCACTAAAAAAGTGGTTATTTTATTAAAATATATGAAGGTATATTGGTTGATTGGAGTGGAGACTGGGCGACTCCTTGGGGATTAGCGGCTCATCGGACGCCCCCAGAAAGCTTTGCTCTGTGCGAAAGCGAAGCGACAACAACAAATGTTTTATCTGTGCGAAAGCGAAGCGACAGCAACAAATGTTTTATCTGTGCGAAAGCGAAGCGACAGCAACAAATGTTTTATCTGTGCGAAAGCGAAGCGACAGCAACAATTGTTTTATCTGTGCGAAAGCGAAGCGACAGCAACAACAAAGCGCCCAGTCGGAACGGGAATCAACCCCACGTTATGCTGAGTAGCCTTCTTTATTTATATATTTTTAATGTACCCTGATTTTTAGAAATCCATTAATATTCTTCATTGAATATAGTAATTGTAACTTGAAATTATAAAAAAGAGCCACCACCAACCCTATTGGGAAGGTGATGACCTCTTTCATTTATTTTTTAGGAATATGGAAGGTGATAGTTGTGCCTTCATTTAGGGTGCTGTTAATTTGTAACCTCTGTCCGTAAATCCTTTTTAGACGTAAATCCGTATTACGTAGACCTACGCCCGAATTTGGCGAATAGCTACCAGCTTGTAGTCCATCTAATATACTTGAATCTATCCCAACCCCATTATCTATAACACTTACTGCAACATGATTCGGAAAATCTTTTATACGAATACAAATTGTACCTCCTCCTTCTTGTTTCAATACACCGTGACGAATGGCGTTTTCGACTAAAGTTTGTAAGGAGATAGGGGGGATTTCAATATTTATAATGTCATCAATATCCCATTCGATGTTTAGTAAGTCTCCAAAACGTTGCTGATTAATATAGAGATATGACCGTACTAGCTCTAACTCATCCTTAAGTGGCACTACTCGCTGTAAATTTCGCACATCGAAGCTTGCATGTAGATATTCACCGAAATGATGCATTAAGTCAATCATTCGATCTGTATCGATCGTACTAAGTGATGCAATTGTATTTAAAGTATTAAATAAAAAATGCGGCTGTATTTGGGCTTGAAGCCAAGCTGTTTCCAAATGTAGTCGTTGATTGATGCTATATTTTAAATCGATTAAGGCTCTACTCCTGACCTTTAGCTCTAAAGAATTAATAGGCTTCGTAACATAATCATTTGCACCATGGGCGAAACCAGTATAGACATCCTCGGAATAATTACGGGCTGTTAGTAGTAAGACAGGTAATTCAAGCAATGAGTAGTGTTCTCGAATAATTTCGATTAATGCATAGCCAGATATATAAGGTAACATCGCATCAATAATGACTAAATCCCAATCGTCTTGCTGTAGCATTTCTAATACTTTTTCACTGCTAGTAACGGTAGTAACAGCGTATTCTGAAGTTGTAAATAAACTACGCATAATGGTTAAGTTTACAGGATCATCATCGACCATTAAAATTTTAAATTGCTTTTCCACTGTCGCTGATGAATTATGTTCTTCAATAGGAAGATGCATATCCTCTTCCTCTATATAGGATTGCTCCTCATTAAAGTCTTCCTCTGCTAATGGTAAGGTGAAATAGACATCCGATCCTTTGTTAGGAACAGAATGTATTTGCAAAGTTCCACCATGCAATTCGATAAGCTTCTTTGAAATTAATAACCCAAGACCGATTCCATCATTATTGTCATTTCTTTGTTCGTAAGGGGAAAATAGACGACTTTGGATATCGTCATCCATTCCTGACCCAGTATCATGAATATGGATAACAGCCATGTTATTTTCTATATGGGCACTGATTTTTATAGATCCTGCACTCGTATATTTAATGGCATTGTGTAGGAGATTAAAAAGAATTTGAATCAATCGATTTTCATCGGCCACTACATTAGGAAATGCCCTAGGAATCGCTGAATTCATTTGGATCTGTTTGCCACTTGTTATAAAGCGTAACATGTCAAAAATACCATAAACTATACCCTGAATGCTGACGTTCTTTTTATGAAGGTGCAAATTACCCTCCTTTAAACGAGTGAAGTCTAGTATGTCATTTAATGCGAATGACATGCTTCTCCCAATATCAATTAGATGCTTTAGGTTTTGTTTGTCATCAGCCATAAGCTTATTGTTTGGATTATCATAAATGGACTGTCCTAATGTAATCATTTTATTCATGGGATCCCATAGCTTTTGTGAGCTACTGGATAGAAATTCATCCTTTAATGCGTCATCTTTTTGTAATTTAGCAATCAATTGATTAATTTGCGCTTGATTTTCAAAAAAGCGTTTAAACCAATAAGCCGAAAAACCGAGTATGACAAATAGATAATCGAATGGATACATGGGTATATCAAAATCATAGATGGATTTAATATATGCCCATATGATACCGTTCATTGTACCAAGGGCCGTCAATGCAATAAAAGCTGTGCTCTGTTTTTGATTTTCAAGATACTCTCTTAAAGCGAGTACTACTACAAATAAAAATGAAATGACATAAAGTATAAAGTAAAGAGAATTTATTGTGTATAACCAATTAATCGGTAAGACGACAGTGAAAAATGCTGAAAGGGCATAGAAAGCAAAGAGCCACTGAAAGCATTTAGCATGATGATATTTGACTAGTAAAACACGCATAAATTGAACAAAGAAAAATGAAGACCCGAGATAAATGATAGTAGATAGCTTAAATGACCATACATAATCGAGATGTAACCACGTGAGTATAGATTGATCATATGAAATTAATTCATCTGCTAAGGGCAAAAGAAAGCCTACTGTGAACAGTAAAACAATTGGCTTTGGATTAATAAACAAGAACACAAGGGTACTAAAAAGTGTGAACAATAAGAGTGTTATTGAAATTGTAGCAAGAGATAAATCGTTAATCATTTGGTGATGTGCCATAGCTGAAGCAGAGCCAAATAAAATTCTTTTATCAATGGTAGGGCTTATTGATGTATCAAAATTAGATACATGTAAAATTAAGTCAATTTCAGGTTGCTCATTTGTAAAGTAAAGCGTATAAGGAGCGGCTTGGCCTTTATGACTATGTGAATCAGTAGCTACTTTCCCGGATTGTTCAACCAACTTCCCGTTAATATATAATGCTGAAGCAGTTGACACTGCAGGGATTCGAACGGCAAAACGATTATCTTTCGGAGCATTGTGATTGAGTAATATTTTTAAACGGTATGAGCCATATCGTTGTGTCGTTGCATCTGAATCTCGCATGGGAATCGTTCGGGTAGTTTGTTCAAATGATTGGGTATTAATGTTTAAGGGATCTATTAATGATCCGGGATAGTAGAGCCATTCACCATCTAAGTTAAGAACTTCTTCGTCGGATAGCTGCTGATCCCGTATATCAAATATACCTTCCTGGGCAATCGGTTGTTCACTGGAAGGAAGAAAATATGCTAGCCATAGTAAACGAAGTGTAGTAAGAACTATAAAAATTAAAATAATGAAAAGTGAATGTCGTATAGTCGCTTTTTTTAAGAGTGACATAAGAACCTCCAAAATTTTCTTCTTGTAATAAAAGAACTATATTTACCATGCCATGAAATTTAGCAAATGGGAATAAGAAATTTTTAAAAATAATACTTTCAGACTAATCAGAAAGAATGGGGGAGCCGATTTCCGTTACAGGTTACTGCTTTCCTGAGGTGAGTAGCGTGAGATTTGAGACCCCTTTTACTGTGCAGTCCAGTACATATTTTGAGGGAGAATCATTAGTGTTTAAGTTTTTTTTAAGAGGCGTGACGTATGATGAAGGAATAAATAATTTGCGGGTTAAAGCGTATAAAAATTGAACAAAAAATCATCTCAATGGGAGAAATGATCTATTGTGGGTAAATTCAAGTTAAAGTTATCGTTTGTTATTGTTAGTATGACGGTAATTGTTGTACTTGCGACTTCTAGTATTAGTATTTGGAGTAGCTATCGAAATTTTAACGACATTCTTATGCAAAATAAGATTGCCATGCAGGAAAATTATGTGAAGGAAGTTTCGGTAATCACGGAGAACTACGTACAAGAAAAACTGATGGAACCAAATCAAGATAAGTCGATTGAACCTTATATGGTGCAAGTGGTTAACAAGTTACTTGATGAAAGAGTTGTTTCATTTAGCGCGTTCATAAAAAGTATAATCGTTCCTTTACTATTATGGATAGTCGTAGTACTTGTATTAGCTGTATGGCTTGCTTTCAAAATTGCACGACCTTTAAAAAAGCTTTTTACTAGCGTGGAGAGAGAAGAAATACAGAAGCTTGAAGAAATGGATGATTGGTATTACGAAGCACATTCGTTAAAAAAAGTAGTACAAAACATGTTCATAAGTTCGGAAAGCAAAGTAGTTGATTTAACGAATCAACTGAATTTAGACTCCTTAACGGGAATTCCTAACCGTAGAAGGATGGATCAAATTTTAAATGAGCTAATCATCAATAAAGTCCCACATACAATAGTGTTAATAGATCTAGATGATTTTAAAAGTATAAATGATACCTATGGACATACTGTAGGGGATGAAGTTTTAAAAGCTTTCGCAAATCATATGCAGGAGAACATTGAGGAACAGGGAATGTGTTTTCGATATGGTGGGGAAGAGTTTATGGTAATATTGCCATCCACGACAATAGATATAGCTTTAGAATTAGCGGAGAATGTACGCATGAAGCAGGCCTTGTTAGATACGGCATGTGGAAGGCCAGTGACAATGTCTGCTGGTATTACAGCATTTACAGCAAATATTAAGACTGCTAATCAGATCATTACAATTGCAGATCAGGCGTTATATAAGGCGAAGCAGTCAGGAAGGAATTGTATCTGTGTCGTCGAAGAACTATCTGAAAAAATAATCAAATGAATATCGTATTGTATTCAAGTTCAAAAATTTTTAATTAATATTAAATGAAGGTCTGGATTGGATGGTAACGTAAATAACATTTGTTAAAACGTATGCTATGTATATAAGTTGATTGGAGTGGAGACTGGGCGACTCCTTCGTGACCAACATCGGTGCCGCTGCCGCTTCGCTTTCGTGCAAAAAACATCGTGCTGCTGTCGCTACGTTAGCACTACGCTTTCGCGCAAAAAACATCTGTTGGCACAAGCGGCTCATCGGACGCCCCTAGGAAGCTTTGCTCTGTGCGAAAGCGAAGCGACAGCAACAATTGTTTTATCTGTGCGAAAGCGAAGCGACAGCAACAAATGTTTTATCTGTGCGAAAGCGTAGCGACAGCAACAACAAAGCGCCCAGTCGGAACGGAAATCAACCCCACGCTATGGTGGTAAGAACGTTGATTTCCATGACTGGCTGAATGAATACAAAGGCATCGAGAGTTATCTTCTCGATGCCTTTTATAGATTAACAGATATAGCATTAAACAGCTCGGTTGTTTCCTGCTCTGGTAAAATACCGAGATCCGCTATCAAGATACTTTTAAAGGTATTGTAAACCTTTACTGCACCTGCTCGATGATCAACTTCTATATAGTGCCTCATTAGCTGTTGGATGGTTTTATCGGAATATGGGTTATGTTCTACTGTTAAAAGTAATATATGCTCTCGTTTTTTTACATCATGTATTGCTGTATAGTGCTCTACTAAATCATGAAGTAAAAGAGTAAATTTGTTGTTCATAAAATTTGCTTTACTAGTAATCCAGGGATAATCTAATGAGGCCATAAATTCACCTTGGTAGTTTTGTATGAGCGCCTCAGCACTTTCCACATCAATCTTTCCGGTCTCCGTTTTACCATTTAAAATACGCTCTAAGTCATGAGCATCACATTGAAACTCCTCTAATTGCAAAATATAGCAGCCATTTGTATACTGTATGACTTCTGAATAGCCTAATACGGAAAGCGTAGTGCGCAGATAGGAAACTGTTGTATGTAACTGCACTCTGGCCTTTTTACATTCTGTATCTGCCCATAAAGCTTCGATGATTGTATCACGAAGCACATGGCTATTAAAATTGGAAAAAAGAAAGGCAAATAATTCTTTTGTTTTAAGCGTTCTCCAATGGACTGCTTTGTCATTATGTAAAACAACGAATCCTCCAAAGCATTGTATCGTAAGTGCAGGTTTATTTCGTCTTTCTATAGGATTCGGTTTATTTTCTAGGTGAAGGAGTTCTTGGATTCTATTAATAGTTGTCTCTAGACGAGTTTTTGAAATAGGCTTTAATAAATAGTCAAGGGAGTGAATTTCAAATGCTTGTACAGCATAGTCCCGATAAGCAGTGACAAATACGATATAAATATTTTTGTTCCATTCTTTTAAAAGCTGTGCAACCTCTAAACCGTTCATGCCGGGCATTTCAACATCTAAAAATGCTACTTGGAAATCCAAGCTTGGCCCCACTGCAAGCAAATCTTTTACAGTAGTAAAAGATCTAATGACCTCTATTGAACTAAATTCCTTTAACTTTTTCTCCATGTTTATCAGAGCTAATGGCTCATCATCCATTACGATCGCTCGAATCAAAAAGGGCACCAACTCTCCAATGTTTATTAACCTGATATCAATTATGCCACTGCATAATTGCGTTCGGAATCGTCTTTGTGTTTGCACAAAGCGAGGCTTTAACTCTTGCTGAAAGAAGTTAAAAAGATACAGTGAAGTGGGTTAAATTGAAATATCAATGACTGACCCTTTATACGGATGTATGGCCGCTTGCTGCTGTGGTAGATCGTTTAATAGTTCGACAGCTGCTGCAGTATTTAGATTGAGCGCATTTTGCATAACACTCATTTGCACAGTTTGTTGTAGCTCCATCATCTGAGAAGACATTATTGTATTAATTTCCAACCTACATTCCTCCTTTACCATATTATCGGATAAAAATACTGATTTTCCAACATATAAAGATTGCAAATAGAGTTCTAATATTTCTTCCATAAAATTGAATGGATTTCCAAAAATATATCCATTCTTGTATATTTTTCCGAATTTATAGCAATAATTCGTAATATCAGGTCTGTTGACGTGAATTATGGATTGCATTCTCTAGCATTAAGAGCCTAACTCTAGCGTGCTAGCAGCAGACTGCAAAATAATAAAAAATATGGAGGTTACAAAATATGAAAAAACAAGCTTTAGCTTTAGCCGTAACATTGACCTTGGGATTAAGTTTATTTGCCAGTCCGTCATCTGCAAAGGAAAACTTCACTTTTAAGCCATTCGACGCATTATGGGGAATCTCGAAAATTTACAATTTATCTTTAGAAGATTATGAGCCAATTATCGACTCAGACGCGAGATGGTTATATCCAGAGCAAAGTTTAAATATAGTCGAAGCGAAAAATGATAATTCGCCGAAAGACCAACACTTTGTTGAGGCCGGAGATACTTTATTTACAATTGCACGTGTAAATGATGTATCAGTGGAAGAATTAAAGGAATGGAATAACCTTGCATCGGATTTAATTTATGTAGGTGAATCCTTAGCTATCAAAGCATCAGCGGCAAAACCTAAAACGTCCGAAAGCAAACCTAAAACGGTAGCAACGACATCAAGTAAAAAGAAAGTAACAACATCTAATACAACATCTAGCACAACCGCAGTGAGTGCTCCAACAAATTCGGGCAAAACATTAACAATGCGAGCAACAGCCTATACAGCGTATTGTCCAGGATGTTCCGGGATTACTGCGAATGGAACAGATATAAGATCTAATCCAAACTTAAAGGTCATTGCTGTAGACCCACGTGTAATACCTCTTGGTACTAGGGTTTGGGTTGAAGGTTATGGGGAAGCAATCGCAGCAGATACTGGCGGAGCGATAAAAGGCAATAAAATTGACGTATTTATTCCTACCGAAGGACAAGCTCGGCAGTGGGGTGTCAAAAACGTAACTGTAAAAATTTTAAATTAATGAAATTAAAAGGATGTCTCTTTTGGATTAGAGATATCCTTTTAGTTTGCATTGTTTTTAAGCGTCAATGGCCATTGAAGGGGATTTTGTAAAATTTCCTCCTTAACCAATAATCCACAAAATTCTCATTGAAATTGCATAAGTGAAAAGATTGTTGGCAACCATCAGAAATAGAGGAGGTATTTTTATGAAAAAAATGAGCTTAATCATGATTGCTTTATTAGTATTTGTCGGTGGTTGTGGTTTCTTTGAAAAGAAGGAGCAAAAAGTGGCAGTTAACGCAAATTCAGGACCAACTGCAACCGCGAAAGTAATTGGTAAAAATAATGAAAGCTATGGCAATGCATATTTTGAAGAAGAGGATAATGGGGTTAAGATGACACTCGCACTATCAGGGGTGCCAGCCGGAACACATGGCATTCATATTCATTCGGTTGGGAAGTGTGAACCACCAACATTTGAATCAGCAGGTCCTCATTTTAATCCAACGAGTAAAGAGCATGGAAAGCTTAATCCTAAGGGATATCATTTAGGAGATCTTCCAAATTTAGAAGTTGGAGAAGATGGAAAAGTGGATTTGAATTTCTTAGCTGAAGGGCTAACATTAGAAAAAGATGCTGCCAATTCATTGTTACGTGATGGAGGCACTACATTAATCATTCATGAATCTGAGGATGATTATAAAACAGATCCTTCCGGTAATTCTGGTGCTAGAATTGCTTGTGGCATTATTCAATAAGGAAAATAGATCGACTGTATCTGAAGTAAATCACTTTAGATACAGTTTTTTTGTTTTGGGGGTAAAAATCGGCAACAAATGATTATTGTCCCGAGATCATTCATTTTTGATTCAAGGAGGATATTTGTTAAAACGTATGTTTTGTATACAAGTTGATTAGAGTGGAGGCTGGGCGACTTCTAGGGGGCTCATCGGACGCCCCCAGATGGAACGGAAACCAACCTCACGTTATGGTGAATTTCTATTGCAAGTAAAACAAAAGTGTACCATCACTAACCCTAAGGTCATGAACGACCTCGTGAAAACCCCAGCCACTCCAGTGAAAGAAGGCTATCAATTTGTTGATTGGTATAAGGATGCAGAGCTTAACAATGCATGGGACTTTGCGAAAGATAAAGTAATAGCAGACATATCGTTGTATGCGAAATGGCAGAAGGATAGTTATATTGTCACTTTTGATTCAAATGGAGGCAGTAAAACCCCTCCGCAAACAGTGCCATATAAAGCTTTAGTGAAAGCCCCTTCTAATCCAAAGAAGGAAGGCTACTTGTTTATCGGCTGGTATAAAAATAAAGAATTCACAAAAGCATGGGATTTTGCAAAAGATGTCGTCACAGAAGACGTAACATTATATGCTCGATGGATGAAGGATAGTAAGCGCTGTGACATTACTTTCAAGGATATTGATCATGGCTGGGCACAAGATATGATTAAAGAAGTTGCCAAGCGATGCATTATTATAGGCTACCCAGACGGCACTTTCCGACCAAATGATATGATTCAACGTCAACACGTAGTGCTTATGATTGATCGTGCATTACAACCAGCACCAATTCGAGAGGCTGTAGCCTTTTCGGATGTCCCTAAAAGCCATGTGAATTATGAACAAATTACACGACTACAACGAGCGGGTATCGTGGATGGTTCAAATGGAGCATTTCGACCAAACGCTTCTATAACACGTGCCGAAATGGCAAAAGTGATCGTGCTTGCTTTTGGTTTAACGCCAGAGGGCAATAGTACATTCAAGGATATCGATCCATCACACTGGGCAAGTGAATATATTGCCGCTTTAGCAGACCATAACATTGCCCTAGGCGATGAAGATGGTAATTTTAGACCAAATGAAAACTTAACACGTGCAGAATTTACGGCGATTATGTACCGAGCACTTGGTTTATAAAAGATGCTTTTGGTTTTTTATCTGATAAGTTCTATATTTTTGTTGGGGGAATCTCATATACCGGGTAATCGGATTATTAAGTATGACCACTAAGAGAGATGTATCGAAATTTGATACATCTCTTTTGCTATTCTAAATAAGTGAAGCGGTAATATGTTCTACACTATTTTTCATTTTGGGTAGTTTGAAAACGTTGATGTATTCATT
Organism: Lysinibacillus sp. NPDC056232; assembly: GCF_042267565.1. Classification (NCBI taxonomy): domain Bacteria; kingdom Bacillati; phylum Bacillota; class Bacilli; order Caryophanales; family Bacillaceae; genus Lysinibacillus; species Lysinibacillus sp. NPDC056232. The sequence goes on from NZ_JBHJTF010000038.1 coordinate 27,184, forward strand.
TATCAAAAAAATATTTTAATAAAGTTTATAACTGCTAAATAAGGGGTATCCATTAAATGGGTACCCATTTATTTCAAACTATTGAAAGGATACTACAAAATGAAAAAAACAAGTTTACTAGTAATGAGCATACTTTTGATATTCTCCCAATTATCATTAAGTAATCTGCCTGTTTATGCGAACAGCGATAGTGAAGAGGATTATGTCACAAAGGATGTGGACAATGGTGTTGCCATTACAAATTATAAAGGTATAGCGAAGGATATTGTAATTCCGAGTGAGATTAAAGGGAAACCAGTTGTAGAAATTGAACAATATGCGTTTTCAAATAAGTATCTAAAAAGTGTAAAGATACCATCAAGTATTACAAAGATTGGCTATAAGGCGTTTTATAATAATCAATTGACAAGTGTAGAAATTCCATTGGGTGTTAAAAATATTGGAGGTTTTGCATTTGATGATAATCGATTAACAGTAGTAGAAATCCCATCAAGTGTTATAACAATTGGGGATTCGGCATTTCACAATAATCGATTAACAAGTGTAAAAATACCATCGAGCGTTACAACTATAGGCAAGGGTGCATTTTATAGTAATCAATTAACAAGTGTGGAGATCCCATCAAGTGTTACGAAGATTGGGGATCAAGCATTTCAGGATAATACTTTAACAAGTGTAAAAATTCCTTTAGGTGTTAAGAATATCGGAGGTTCTGCATTTAGTTATAATCAATTAACAAGCGTAGAGATCCCGTCAAGCGTTACAACGATTGGACATTTTGCGTTTGCATATAACCAATTAACAAGTGTGGAAATCCCGTCAAGTGTTGAGATAATTGAATACGGTGCATTTTCTAGAAACGAATTGGATTTTGTAATATTTCATGGGACACCTCAATTAAATTCTGACCCTAATGGAGGCCCATTCGATTTTCAAATCAGAGGAGCTAAATACTTCAATGGGTGGTTTGAAGATTCGAATTGTACTATTGAGTGGACTAAATCTGTAATGCAGCCAATGACAATCTATGCAAATTGGGATAAATGTAAGGTGAAAGTAACTTTTGATTCAAATGGAGGAAGTGAAGTTCCATTTAAAATAGTTACAGCTGGAGAATTGGTAGAAGTACCATCTGTCCCAGTGAAGGAAGGATATACATTTACTGGCTGGTATAAGGATTCGGAGCTGACAACATCTTGGGATTTTGCGAAAGATATAGTTAAAGAAAACTTAACATTATATGCAAAGTGGAAAGAGGACGACACTTCGGAGTTAAGTTATTTTGTTAGTTTTGATTCAAACGGTGGAAGTGAAGTCACATCAGAAGAAGTGAAAGAAGGAGAACTGGTAAAAACCCCAACTGCCCCAATGAAGGAAGGGTATACGTTAGCTGATTGTTATAAGGATAATGAACTGTCAGAAGCATGGGATTTTACAAAAGACGTAGTGACAAAAAATGTTACGTTGTATGCAAAATGGACGAAGGAAGAAACTTCAGAGTTAAGCTATACCGTCACTTTTAATTCAAACGGTGGAAGTGAAGTATTAGCTAAAGAAGTTGTAGAAGGGGAATTGCTATCACTCCCAGCTAAACCCGTAAAGGACGGGAACACGTTTGCTGGTTGGTATAAGGATGAAGAACTGATAGAAGCATGGAATTTTGCAAAAGACGTAGTGACAAAAAACATTACCTTGTATGCGAAATGGATGAAGGACGAAACTTCAGAAAGCTATACCGTCACTTTTGATTCAAACGGAGGAAGTGAAGTATCAGCTGTAGAAGTTGTGGAAAGAGAATTACTGCAATCTCCAGCTACACCCGTAAAGGGTGAGCATACGTTTACTAGTTGGTATAAGGATGTAGAGCATACAACGGCATGGGATTTTGCGAAAGATAGAGTAGCGGAAAATATCACATTGTATGCGAAATGGACGAAGGATAATACTTCAGAAGGAGGGTCTGGTGGAAGTGCGCCAAGCTATACTGTCACTTTTGATTCCAATGGAGGAAGTAAAGTTTCATCCCAAACAGTAGTATATAGAGATTTGCTGCAAGCACCTTCAAATCCAGCAAAGGAAGGTCAAATATTTGCTGGCTGGTTTAAAGATAATGAGCTGACAAGTGAGTGGGATTTTGCAAAAGATGAAGTAATATCCAATATAACCTTGTATGCAAAATGGATGAAAGAAAGTAATGGATGTCAAACGACGTTTAAGGATATTGATAATAATTGGGCAAAAGAAATGATTGAAGAAATTGCGAATCGATGCATTATTAAAGGCTACCCAGATGGCACTTTCCGACCAAATGATATGATTCAACGTCAGCATGTGGTCCTTATGATTGAACGTACCTTACCTCTAACACCACTCCGAGAAGCTGTACCATTTTTGGATGTCCCACATAGCCATCCGTACTATGAACAAATTACATTACTCCAACAAGCGGGTATTATTGACGGTTCAAATGGAAATTTCCGTCCGAATGCCTATATTACTCGTGCCCAAATGACGAAAATAATGGTGCTTGCATTTGGCTTAACGCCAGAAGGCAATAGTACGTTTAAGGATGTCGATCCATCACACTGGGCGAGTGGATATATTACCACTCTTGCGGACCACAACATTGCACTAGGCGATGAAAACGGCAATTTTAGACCAAATGATAACTTAACACGGGCAGAATTTACGGCGTTTATGTACCGAGCACTTCGTTTATAACTCTTACCATGAAGGGAGATGTATCGAAATTTGATACATCTCTTTTTTGATGAAATTTTTAATCTGAAAAGTAGATTGTTTTTATGTTTTTTATGCATAATGAGCATCGTTTATTGCTTTTTCTACAACGGTCATTGTATAATTCTTTTATCAGAAAATTCAATTAAATTAAAAATGGAGGTGATTAAATGAAAAAGTTGTTAAACTCAAAATTTGAAACGTATCTAATGGATCAGGAAATGGAGTTTACGATGGAAGAGGAAAAAAATGAGGAGCAACTAACAATGGTACATTATGAAGAATATCCAGAAGGTTTTTTTACAAGTTTATAATATTTATTTGAGGGACTGTGCTAAAGGTAGAAATTACTTTTAACACAGTCCTTTGTTTTTTTGCATATATTATTCATTTTTGGATCATCACCATAGCGTGTGGTTGATTTCCGTTCCGACTGGGCGACTCCTTGGGGATCAGCGTCACGATATGACATACGTTTTAATAAACGTCATCCACAACTTTTGGTGATGAGCCTCATTTTTTTCGATATTGATTTCTTCGACTGTATGGAGTCATATTAATAAAATATCCTTGTTTTTCATATATATAGGTCTAAATCCATATGTACTTTTAAGAAATAGTTTCATGTATAATGAGAAACAAAAATGCGTATAGAGGTGTAGTTATGTCAAATGCAGTAACAGTAGAAGAAGCAATTTATCAATGGTTTGAACATTTTCATAAATACCCAGAGGTAAGCTGGAAGGAATTCGAAACTACTAAAAAGATTGCGTCCATTTTAGATGAGTTAAATGTATCCTATCGTTTGTTAGGGGATGTTCCGGGATTAATTGCTGAAATTGGTACAGGTGATGAAATGGTTGCTGTACGTGCAGATATAGACGCTTTATGGCAGGAAGTGGATGGGAAATGGCAAGCGAACCACTCATGTGGGCATGATGCAAATATCACGATGGTGCTTGGCGCTTTATTACTGCTGAAAGATCGACCATTGCAACATCGCGTTCGTTTTATTTTCCAGCCTGCAGAAGAACTTGGGAATGGAGCTTGTGTTGCCTTTGAGCGTGGAGCTGTTGATGGTGTATCGCATTTATTTGGTGTGCATTTAAGACCAATTGAAGAGCTGCCACTTGGCAAGGTATCACCTGCTATCCATCATGGTGCTGCTTATTTTTTAGAAGGAACAATACGAGGCACTGATGCCCATGGTGCTAGACCTCATCAAGGGAAAAATGCAATCGATGTGATTATGGCCGTACAACAAATGCTCAATAGCATACATTTATCACCTTTTGAGCCTCATTCTGCAAAGCTAACGAAGATTGTTGCGGATGGTGGTAGTACGAATATTATTCCAGGTACTGCGAGCTTCTCAATGGATATTCGAGCGCAACGAAATAACCAACTAGAATTACTTCGTAGTCGTATTGAGTTTGGCTTAACATCAATCCAGCAGCAGTTTGAGATTGATATGGACTGGAAATGGATAGATTTCACGCCTGGTGCCGAGGTTTCTTCAGTTGCTGCACGTATGGCTAAAGATGCAATTATTGAAACACTTGGGGAAGAGCATCTAGCTGGGGAAATAACAACACCTGGAAGTGACGATTTCCATTTCTACACAGTTAAAAAACCTGAATTAAAAGCAACGATGGTTGGTATTGGAGCCAACTTAACGCCTGGATTACATCATCCAAAAATGACTTTTGAACGAAGTGCATTAATGGATGCCGCAAAAGTACTTGCTTGTGTGTTAGAAAAAAAACCTGAATACGAATAATGATTGCGAGAAGGAGCTATGTCAAAATTTCTTTGATATAGTTCTTTTTTATTTTATTTTTTATCGAAATGTATGAATATTTCGGATTGTCCCTAATAGCTATTTGAAAGCGTTTTATTGCGCTAAAATAGTCAAAATCGCTCAAGAAGCATAATTTTTTTGCGTTGACTTTTAATTTTTTGAATATTATGCTAAAAAACGTAAAAAATTATTTGCGTCTTTGACAACCGAGATTGGCAACTGGTGCAAAAAAAGGGGATGGATTCATGAAAAAAGATATTAATGCTGGTTGGGCACTTCTGCCTTTTGTAATAATGATTATAGCTATGTTAATTACAGTAGTTGTGTTAGAGCAAAGTCCTCACGTACCACTTATTATCGGAACAACTGTAGCAGCAGTAGTTGCCAAAATACATGGATTTAAATGGATGGAAATTGAGGAAATGATGTATAAGGGGATACGTCTAGCTTTACCAGCAATTGTTATTATTATTTTAGTAGGCTTGACAATTGGCGCATGGATTGGCGGCGGTGTCGTAGCGACAATGATTTATTTTGGTTTAAAATTAATTTCCCCAGCTTGGTTTTTAGTAACAATCATGCTGTTATGTGCTATTGTATCACTGGCAATTGGTAGCTCATGGTCGACAATGGCTACAATCGGTGTTGCTGGTATGGGGATCGGTTTAAGTATGGGAATCCCTGCAGCAATGATTGCTGGAGCAGTTATTTCGGGTTCATATTTTGGTGATAAGATGTCACCATTATCAGATACTACTAATCTCGCAGCAGGTTTAACTGGTACCGACTTATTTGATCATATTAAGCACATGCTTTATACAACAATTCCAGCTTTAGTCATTGCAATCGTTGTATTTGGCATTATGGGAAGAAGCTTCGCAGATATTTCAATGAAATCAGAAAGCATTTTAACAACATTAAAAGTAATGGAGGAAAGCTTTGTCATTTCTCCTTGGTTATTGCTTGTACCAGTGGGCGTAATTGTATTAGTAGCGAAAAAAGTACCTGCGATTCCAGCTTTAGTTGTCGGAATTATCTCGGGATTCTTACTACAAATCTTCGTACAAGGCGGCACTCCTACAATGGCTGTACATGCTTTACAAGAAGGATTCGTGATTTCAACTGGCAATGAAATGGTGGACAACCTATTTAACCGTGGTGGTTTAGATTCGATGATGAATACGGTTTCAATGACAATTGTGGCTATGACATTCGGTGGGGTGTTAGAATATTCCGGCATGTTAAAAGCACTTATGAATGTCATTGTGAAATTTGCTAAATCTACAGGAAGCTTAGTTGCTTCAACGATTGCTGCATGTATTACAACAAACGCTACATGTTCTGAGCAGTATATTTCAATTGTTGTTCCATCACGTATGTTTGCGAATGTGTATCGAGAGCGTGGCCTGCATTCGAAAAACTTATCTCGCGCGTTAGAAGACGGGGGAACATTAACTTCTGTATTCTTCCCATGGAATACTTGTGGGGTCTTTATTTTAGCAACATTAGGTGTAGGGGCCATGGAATACGCGCCATATGCAATTATTAACTTCCTAGTACCTATTATTTCAATTTTTTATGCATATATCGGATTTGCGATTGTTAAGCTGACACCTGAAGAAATGGAAGCAGCAGAGCAGCGCAAAAAAGAGCAAGAGATAGATGATGCTAATATGGTCATGGCTGACTAAATCCAAGAGTTAAAAGTTTACTCTTCTGATAATTAAGCTCTCGTGGATGAAGTAGCATCTCCGAGCGCTTTTCAATTAATTTATTTCAGCGGGTGTCCAAACATCCGCTGAAATAAAGGAACTCAGTCTAAGAACGCCACGTCCTGTGGCATTGCCAAAATGACCCACATCGTGTAGTCCCTCATGTTGCTGTCGCTGCGCTTTCGCACAAAAAACATCTGTTGCTGTCGCTGCGCTTTCGCACAAAAAACATCTGTTGCTGTCGCTGCGCTTTCGCACAAAAAACATCTGTTGCTGTCGCTGCGCTTTCGCACA
>NZ_JBHJTF010000038.1:33828-49288 GCF_042267565.1 Lysinibacillus sp. NPDC056232
AAAAAACATCTGCAGGCCTAAGGACGAAGCCGCATCTGGGACGCAATTATGCCGAGGCATAATTGATCTTAGTAGACAGCAAAGTTCAATTCATATATTGTACGTGGGCGACCTTGTTGATGTGTCATTTCTTCACCAACTACTTTAGCATAGCCGTTATCCACTAATTTTTTAATAATGCGCTCTGTTGTGCGGCGTGTAACTTGTAAGTATTCTGAAAGATTATGAGATGTAAATTGAGCTGATTGTCGCTCTCGGCTAAAATGAATGATCTTGGAAATATTTAATGGACTTAAGCTTGTCTGCTTTGCCATTTGTAAAACGTAGGGATCATCTGTTTTTAAAGCTAGTCTTACTTCTGATTTAGGGAATGGACCTAGCAAGTTTTTATGTTCATCAAGTATATAAATTTCACAAGGTTTAGCAAATGTTAATGCATTCTTAGCATTTTGGTTAGCCTCAACGATAGAATGACCATACCCAAATGCTAGCTTAAATGACTGTTCGGTTTGTTGTAATAAGTTCTGTAAGTTCTCTTTTTCGAGTGCCATTTGCAAATGCCCGGCTGTCGTATATAGCTCAAAAGAATAAGGTGAAATTTCTTTATAAGTTGAATGTGTAGCTACAGTAATTTGCGTTAACATGTTATCGTCTATAGGTTTATTTTCAGGAGCTTCCAATAGTCCGACGACGGCTTTCGCAGATTCGGACTTTGTAAGAAGTGATTGGGATTTCGTCTCCTCTAAGTATTGAATAATGGAGTTAGTTGCATCTAACATGCGCATTGCAGGTATTTGAAGAGCCTGTAAATCATCAAACACACTATGAATACTTGTTATGACAAAGTCAATGCTGTTAGCTTCCCATAAAGCGATATGATGCTGCAATATAGATTGAGTAGGTTTAGTGATAGAAATAGGCTGAATATATGGTTTTGGACCACAATACTCAATTTCTGTTAGAACATTTTCGACAATAGCAGGATTCATAACATCAATGGAAATTCTATTTAAAGGTACTGCATGATTAGCTACAAGCGATAATAAAGTGGTAGAAATTGCCGTCTCATCTTGTTTTATATAATTCCAAGGTATGGGCAGTTCTGACAGTGCAGATTGGGCATGTAAATAGGGTAGCGTTCCTCCGAATAAAAGGGCATCACAGGGCTTAATTTCTTTTAACAAAACGGGTGCCTCTGTAGGTTGATTGTAAAGATAAAAATCTATTTGAATATTCTCTATGTTTTGTGCGATACTGTTTATACGCTTCATAAATGCTTTAGAGCAGATAACCGCTATTTTAGTAGACATAGGCAACGTTCCTTTTCTATTCTATATTTTTTCAATAATTAGCGACGTATTAGCGACAACTATATTATACAGGAGACTGATAAAAATGAAAATCCAACAAGTAGAAATTTTTGCAATCCATTTACCACTTATTGATCCATTTATCATCAGTTATGCTACATATGATACGATGCCTTCTATTATTTTGAAGGTGACGACAGACACAGGTATTGTAGGCTACGGTGAAGCAGTACCAGATGAGCACGTAACAGGGGAGACGTGGGAGAGCACGTACGCGCTATTAAAAAACCAACTTGCTCCTGCAATCATTGGAGAAAATCCAATGGCCTTTGAAAAGCTTCACGATAAAATGAACAAAGTAGTGAAGGATGTTCCAGCAGCGAAAGCAGCGATTGACATTGCTTGTTTTGATATTGCGGGGAAAGCGTTACAGGTTCCAGTGTACCAACTACTAGGTGGACGTTATCATGAGAAATTCCCGATTACACATGTATTGAGCATTGGAACACCTGAAGCGATGGCAGAAGAGGCGGCTAACCGTGTTGAGATGGGCTATCGATCATTTAAAATGAAGGTAGGAACAGAGGTAGCTCGTGATGTTGCTCGTATCAAAGCTGTACGTGAACGTGTTGGTGAAGACATTGCCATTCGTGTAGATGTAAACCAAGGATGGGGCAATGCATCAACTACATTACAAGGTTTACGTGCATTAAAGGATCTAAATATCGATTGGTTAGAGCAGCCAGTAGACAGTGAAGATATTGATGGAATGGTAGAAGTGAAGTCAAAAACAGATGTACCATTAATGATTGATGAAGGACTTCGCGGTGTACGTGAAATGCGTGAAATTATTGCGAAGCGTGCTGCAGATAAAGTTAATATTAAATTAATGAAATGCGGTGGAATTTATCCTGCTATGAAACTAGCAGTGATGGCTGAAATGGCAGGCATTGAATGCCAAATCGGTTCCATGGTAGAATCATCCGTTGGTTCAGCAGCTGGCTTCCATGTAGCATTCTCTAAAAAAATAATGACAAGTGTAGAATTAACAGGTCCATTAAAGTTCTCTAAGGATGTCGGAAACTTATACTATGATGTTCCATTTATCTGTTTAAATGAAAAACCAGGATTAGGTATCGATGTAGATGAAGAGATCCTGAAAGAATTGTGTAAGTTCTCAACAATTGTAACAGACTAAGGAGGCGGCGAAATGGAAAAAATTTATGAAGGTATGCTTGGGGAAACGCCGTTTTTTGTTACAACATTAAATCTTCAACAGTTACAAGAAATTGAAAAATTACAGCTTGAGGTTTATGAATCATTAGCAGACCAAAGTATATTACAGCCATTAAGCACGGAGGAATTTGACTATATTTTAAGCGGCAATGGCATGATGATCGGTGCTTTCGTAGGGGATGAGTTAATGGCCTTTCGCGCACTATTGAACCCACCTGTCGATGACGAACACCTTGGCTATGATTGCGGGATTGGCGAGGATGAATTTCATAAAGTTTTATATCAAGAAATATCGAATGTCTCACCAACATATCGTGGTTACGGCTTACAAAAAACATTAGCTCAAGTTGTCATGGGACATATCGATTTAGCAAAATATGATTATGTATGCTCAACGGTCAAGCCATATAATATCCCTAGTTTAAAAGATAAATTTTCCCAAGGATTAGTCGTGAAGGGATTAAAGATTAAGTATGTAGATAAGCTACGGTATATTTTCTATAAGGACTTACGACAAGAGCTACCAACTTTTACAGAAAAGAAGTCGATATCGATGGGGGATACAGTTGGTCAGCAACAGCTTTTAAAGCAGGGCTATATAGGTACTTCTATGTATGAGGATCAAAATGATTGGTTCGTCGTTTATGAAAAATAAATAACAGAAAAAAGCCTTACCTTTCATGTGAGAGGTAAGGCTTTCGTGTTGTGCATTAATAGAAGTGATATCTTCTTCTCTCCCGAATGCAGGAAACTGATACGGTTCACCTTTATACATCTCTTCTATCAAACGAACATGGGCGTATAGCATTTTATCGTTATACATTGAAGTAAGTCGTTGCTTTAAGGCACGTTTTTCTTGTTCGACAATTGTAGAATGGAATACTCCATTTTCAAGTATTGGACTGTAAAACAACTTCGTGCAATAAATCAAGGGATGATTTCAGTAAAGAATTAGAATCATTAAGAAATCGATCAGCAGGGATCTCCATTCTAAAAGTAATAATGTGATTGTCTCCCTTTTTCTGTGCATCTGAGAAAAGAGTTGCTCCATACATCCCATCAAGTTTTTGCTTTAATAGCTTACGATTTGGGTAATTTGTTGTTCCTCCATTCAGAATAGGGGGATTATTGCTCTTGCAGTAGTTACATCCTGCCAGCTCCAGGTAATGATTCGTTAGTATAAGATTGGATTTTCCCTACAGCTTCTGTGGAACTTCTGAAAAATACAAAGTATAAACCAAATCATTAATATTAGAATTAATCCTCTATGTAAAAATAAAATCAATAACTTGGAAATCACTATAATTTGTACGATTTCACGTTATAGCTAAAGTAGAGATGTCAATTTACATATTTTATTAATGCTCAGTGCTTAAGTTTTTCATTTAGCTTCGCATCAGTTGGTTAGACCTTTCGAAAGTTTGGATATGATCTTGTCAGTTCTGTGTTCCCTTAAGAAGGTATAAGTACTGTGCCTAAAGAAGACCCCGCCCTAGACAATATGAACAATAGATAAATCTATAAATCAGATGCCCTAAATATTACCTGAAATTCCTGATATGAACTGTTAAAATAGGGATGGAACAATATTTATAGATGAGGAGGTCAAGATGCTAACCTTGATAAATTAGTAGAGGGGATTATAGAGGATCCGGAGTACCTCGAATTTCTTCTGGAAAGACTTATAACTATTAATATAGGAGTGAAATGATGTCAAACCTTTTGGAGATTAAAAATATTAGCAAATCATTTGGTGACAAAGTTGTCTTAAAAGATGTTACGTTCAATGTGCCTGCCGGATCAATTGTTGGGTTCATTGGCGATAACGGGGCAGGTAAATCAACAACATTTAAAACAGCACTAGGATTAATTTCTAAAGATGGCGGTACAACAAAAATATTTGGTGAAGAAAATATAAATAAACATGCCAAGATTAAGGAAAAAATCGGAGTCGTGTTTGATGCTATGAATCTACCGGCCAATCTTACAATAAAACAGCTAAATAAAGTTTTTAAAAACCTTTATGAGTTTTGGGACCAAGACAATTTTTATCGATTAGTTAATACTTTCTCATTACCTATAGATAAAAAAGTAAAAAAACTCTCGCGTGGGATGTCGATGAAACTGTCTGTATCTGTTGCATTGTCGCATAATGCAAAATTACTAATACTAGATGAAGCTACTGGAGGACTTGATCCCTCATCAAGAGAAGATTTGTTAAATGAATTAACAAGCTTTGTGAGTAAAAGTAACGGCGGTATATTACTTTCATCTCATATTATGAGTGATATCGAGAAAATAGCTAGCCATGTTGTCTTTATAAAAGATGGTGAAATTTTATTAAATGAAGTGAAGGATAAGCTTTTAGAAAGTTATACTGTTGTAGATATTGACGAGAAACAACTAGCGTTACTAAACAAAGATATAGTTGTGGCCAAAAAGAACTATGGTTCTTATTTCAGTGTACTTGTATCAGATAAACAGAAATTGCCAGATGAAATTGCTGCTAAAACCATCGCAATGGAAGAACTTAGTGTCTTTTTAACTAGGAGTGATAAATAAGTGCGAGGTTTATTGTTGACAAACTATTATCTAGTTTTTCGAAGCCTTTTTGTGTACATAGGGGTAGCACTTTTGGGCTCTGGCTTAATTTTTTATTTTGGTGATACATCAATACACCGTTATGTTGCTTTTATAACTTTGTTTGTGGCGATGCCTGCACTTGAAGTTATAAAACATGAGGGTAAATCTGGTTATGATAAGTATGTACTTACTTTACCGGTTTCTAGAACTAATATTGTACAAAGTCACTACTTTTTCTATTTCACAACTGTAGTAATCGGTACTTTATTATCGTGTGGCATATTTTATATACACGGCCTAGTTTCTGATACACCATTAAATGGAATATATAATACAGTTTCTTTGGGTACTTTCATAGTCCTCTTTGCTGGAGCGGTTGCTTTTCCATTCCTATATGTTTTTGGGTCAGAAAAATCTGATGTCATAACAGTCGGAGGTGCAATTGGAGGATATATAGCTACTTTAGGGATACAAAGTTTAATTAGATATCTAACAGAACCACTGTCAAATTTAAATATAGATCCTTCTTTTTACGTCCCAATTATATTTCTAACATTTGGTGTTGTCATATATATACTGTCTTTTTTCATTGCTACATTTATATATTATAAGAAAGAATTTTAGTTTGCATTTTTTATAAAAAGCTTTGTGAGTAATAGTAACGGTGGTTTATTATAGTCATCTTTATTAAATGAAGTGAAGGATAAGGTTATAGAAAGTTATGCTGTTGTAGATATGGATGAGAAACAAGTAACATTACTTAAAAAAGGTTAGTTGTGGCTAAAAGGAACTATGGTTCTTATTTCAGTGTACTTGTATCAGATAAACAGAAATTGCTAAATGGAATGGCGCTAAAACCATTTCCATGGAAGAGCTTAGTGTCTTATTAACATGGAGTGGTAAATAAGTGCGAGGTTTATTATTGACAAACTATTACCTAGTTTTTCGAAGCCTTTTTGTGTACGCAGGGATAGCACTTTTAGGCTCTGTATTAATTTTTTATTTTGGAGATGCATCGACATATGGTTTTGTTCCTATGATAACTGGATTAGCGGTGGCGCCTGCACTTGAAGTTATAAAACATGAGGGTAAATCTGGTTATGATAAGTATGTACTTACTTTACCAGTTACTAGAACTAATATTGTACAAAGTCATTACTTTTTCTATTTTATAGTTGTAGTAATCAGTACTTTATTATCATATGGCATATTATATATATTTGGCCTAGTTTCAGATACACCAATTTATGGCATATATAAGAGAGTTTCTTTTGTTAATTTCATAGTCCTCTTTGCTGGAGCGATTGCTTTTCCACTCCTCTATGTTTTTGGGTCAGAAAAATCTGAGGCTATAACAATCGGAGGTACAGGTGGGGGACTTATAGCTTCTTTTGGAGTACAAGGTTTAATTTTATATCTAGTAGAACCACTGTCAAATTTAAATATAGATCCATCTTTATACATTCCAATTATATATATAACATCTGGTGTTGCCATATATATACTTTCTTATTTCATTGCTACATTTATATATCATAAGAAAGAATTTTAATTTACAATTTTTATGCTGTTTTTTAACATTATGAAGCCATACCTTTTCATTATGAGAAGTATGGCCCTTTTTTGTTATGGAGATTTTTATTTCATCGGGCAAAAGCCACAAGCCATTAAACCAGGTATGTCTTTAGAAAAACAACATGATTTTCGTACTGGGACGTTCACTAAATTAGTGGGGCTTTGACCTTCTGTATATTGTGCCCACCACGATTTGTTGGAGAAACGTGCCCATGTTTTAGGATCCTCTAAAGTTTCAATATCCTCCATTGCTTGATCAGCAAGACCAGGATTAGAAAGCAATATATGATAGTGCCAAAGTAAATATCCAAAGAAATTCTCCCAAATAGTGAGAGGGGAAATAGATGTTACTTTTCGGAGCTGTTGAACGATAACATGCCCATCATATAGGATCTTTTCAATAACGGCTTGACGTTCTTCCTCCTCAACATAACGCCAATCGTTTGGGTTAACAAACATGGCGACTGTAAAACTGTCGAATTCTTTTGCTGCGTCAAAGCGAAGCTCGATAGGTTTACCGTTCCACACCTCGTCATAAGCAGCAAGCATGTAAAGTTGCATAGCGAAAAACATACCGTAGCGGCGTGCAAAATGAGAAATAGCGGCTGTTTCTGTTGCTGCGTCTGTAATACCCATCATCAAGTTTAAAAAATCAGGATGGTAAAAGTCTTTATGTATATCAGCTAATGTAAATAATGTCCGCTTTGGTTCTGTCGTATAAATGCTATAGGAATTCAATTGACGAACTTGATCCATCGTTAATGCTGGCATTGTCATCACCTTTTCTTTCAATCATCTGTTACGTTTATTATAAATTAATCATTTTTACTTCACAAATGGAATGCAGTATAGTAAAATACATTAAACATATCCGAAAGGTAGGTTTTAAAATGTCACAGCCTCATGCAATTCCAAGGCCTCTCGTTCGACTTAATCAATGGACGATTTTTTTGAGTGTCATTCTAACGTGGATAACAGGTGTCTTTTGGATTTTAGCAATTCCTTTAATAGCAAATTTACTTGGTCTTTTATGCGATTTTAACCCTATTATTCGAGTAGGGAAGCTGTTTTTAAAAAAGGCGCCATCTACATATATACCAGAGGATGCGCAGCAGCAAAAATTCAATTCCAGTATTGCTAGCTTTTGTTTAGCAGGTGGAATTTTAGGTTACTTGCTTAAATGGCAGGCGGTTGGCTATGTCTTTACAGGAATGGTTGCTGTAGCTTCATCGATAGCAATTGCAGGATTTTGTATAGGCTGTTTCCTACATTTTCAGCTAAGGCAATGGCAATACCGTCGCTCGCTGAAGAAGGCATTGTGACATTAATTTCTTTTAGCAGAAAGAAATTGAAAAAACTTTAAGAAATTTTCAGATTAATGTTGACTTTATAATTGATAATGATTATCATTATCGTATAAAGATTATTCCTCGTCTACAATACAGTGTAGACGAGGAATAATCTTTAGCTACTTTTCTCCAGAAGTTTGCTAGTTCATGATAACGCTCCTAGAACCCCCCTCATTTTTTGGGAACGTAAAATCTCTAGACGACTCACTCCATTGTGACTGAGTCGTCTTTTTTTGATTGAAACTGCAATTGTTCCGATAAAACGAGATAATATTCCGATAAAAGCTAAAATTGTTCCGATAAAATGAGATTATGTTCCGATAAATCTTCAAAGTATTCCTATAAAAATGAACTCATCGCCATAACGTGGGGGTGATTTCCGTTCCGAGTGGGCGCTTTGTTGTTGCTGTCGCTACGCTTTCGCACAGATAAAACAATTGCTGCCGCTTCGCTTTCGCACAGAGCAGAGCTTCCTGGGGGCGTCCGATGAGCCGCTTGGGCCAACATGATGTTGGTCACGAAGGCGTTATCACAGGACGTGATGATTTTAGCCTTCGTTCCTCTATTGCTAATCCCCGAGGAGTCGCCCAGTCTCCACTCCAATCAACACTAATATATAGCGTACATTTAACTCATAATCATCATACCGAAAATTACAATTTAATATATAATATACCTTAATAAGAAGGGGTGATTATTTCATGTTTTATATTAGAAACTTCGAAGGTGATAAAAACGAGTTTGAGTTCTTTCTAGATATGTTATATGAGTCTATTCATATTCCTGAGAATAAACCATCAAAAGAAATTTTACTAAACTCGCCTGACATAAGAAAATATCACGAAGGTTGGGGGAGAAAGGGAGATAGAGTGTTGATTGCTTTTAACACAGAAAATCAAACTGTTGGTGCAGTCTGGTACAGATTGTTTGACGACAATAATAAAAGTTATGGTTATATTGATGGCAACACGCCTGAAATAGGAATGGCTGTTTCAAAAGAAGTAAGAGGAAGAGGGGTGGGAACTTTACTAATGCATAAAATAATTCAACAAGCAAAGGATGAAGGATACAATACCATTTCACTTAGTGTAGACCTCGAAAACGACACGGCCATTCATATGTATCAAAAACTAGGCTTTAAAGATTATGAAGTAGTAGGGACATCTAAAACAATGATTTATAAATTTTAGTGTTCTCTAGAATAAAAAATGTACACTACTAAAATAGTAATGTACATTTTTATATTTTTTGTCTTTCATATTACTGAGTAGAACTACTGCTAGGGACAGCGCTTTTTTTCCCTAGTATCATCGTATAGTAGCTATGTAATAGCATGCCAACAATGATGACACCTAGACCCGCGAGAGCAATTGGATTTGGGAATGCGATACCGAGCAACAATACTTCACCAATAATGACAAAGAGTATTTCAGTCGATTGTGTTGCTTCAACTGCTGCAAGCTTGCCTTGATGATCGCGAACACGGTCGGTTGCAATGAAAAATAATGTTGTGGCGATGACACCAGAGCTTATACCTACAAGCAACGATTGCATCACTTGGCTGCTTGAAGGGAGCCCGACCGTTGCCATTGCATAAATGGCTAGAATAATCCATGCGGGCATCGAGGCGATGGTCATCCCGAGAACTCGTTGATATGTATCGATACGTCCGCCACAGATTTCCATCATTTTGCGATTACCAAGAGGGTACGCAAAAGCAGCAATGACAACAGGTAAAATGCCAAGCATTAAACTTTTAAGTGGAACGGATTGTGCCTGTGGTACTTGGATAAGTAAAATGCCGACTAAAATGACACATGAAATGAGTAATGAAATAAGCGGTATTTTTTGACGTACTGTTTTCCCAGCTACTACTGAAACAAATAGGGGAGCTAGTAATACACCAGCGACAATTGTCAATTGCCATGTTCCGGAAACGAGCCAACCTGGACCGAATGCTGCTGCAAATGTCAGTGGGGCATAGAACAATACGAACCCAATAAAGCTCCAAAGCAGCCAAGCTACAGGCTGTGCTTTCATCTCACCTGATAGTTTGGAAAAGCCTCTTCGATAAAAGACGATCGCAAGTAAAAACGGTAGCATGAAGAAATAGCGCAGCGATGCACTCCATAGCCAGCTACCACCTTGCATTTCCATTGCATGATTCAATATAAATGTAACAGCAAAAAAAAGTGAGGCTAAAATGCCCAATGCAATTTCTTTCATTAAAATCACCTCAAAATCCTTCGTTTAATTCGAAAATTCAGTCATCTCTTTCGGAAAAATTAAGAAGAAGGGGTAAACCCTTCTTCTTAATTATTTTCCTTGTTGTTCAAATAGCTCAACAATCTCAACAATCACTTGTGTAGCTTTCTCCATTGTTTCTGCAGATACATATTCGAATTTACCGTGCATATTTTCGCCACCTGCAAAAATGTTTGGTGTCGGTAAGCCCATGTAAGAAAGCTGTGAACCATCAGTACCGCCACGGATTGGTAATGTAATTGGAGTAATATCTAACTTTTCCATTGCTATGCGTGCAATGTCAACGATTTCTTTAACAGGCTCAATTTTTTCGCCCATATTATAGTATTGATCTTCCATAGTAATGCTTAAAGCATCCTCGCCATATTGGGCTTTAATTTTTGCTGCAGCATCAAGAATTAATTGCTTTTTCGCCTCGAACTTTTGACGGTCATGGTCACGGACGATATAAGAAAGCTCAGTATGTTCAATCGCACCGTTAAAGCCCATTAAGTGAATAAAGCCCTCATAGCCTTCCGTTTTTTCTGGTACTTCATTGGTAGGCATTTCATTTTGGAAAGCGATCGCCATTGTGATGGCATTGACCATTTTATTTTTTGCAGAACCAGGGTGTACACTCGTACCTTTTGTCACAACCTTTACACCTGCTGCATTAAAGCTTTCGTATTGTAGCTCGCCAAGTGGTCCGCCATCCATCGTATAAGCATAGTCGGCTCCAAATGCAGCCACATCGAATTTATGAGGACCGCGGCCAATTTCTTCGTCGGGTGTAAACGCTACACGCAATTTACCATGCTTAATAGAAGGAGTGTTTACTAGGTATTCCATAGCCGTCATAATTTCTGCGATACCAGCTTTATCGTCAGCACCTAATAATGTCGTACCATCCGTTGTAATTAACGTTTGACCTACATAATTTTTAAGCTCAGGAAAATCCGTTGGCGACATCGCTAGATTTTCATTGAGCTGGATAACTCCGCCATCATAGTTGTCAATGCGCTGTGGATTAACGTTTGTGCCAGTGAAATCTGTTGTCGTGTCCACATGTGCTAAAAAACCAATAGTAGGCACTTTTTTATCTGTATTTGCTTCGAGTGTCGCAAATAAATAACCATTTTCATCTAATGTAATATCAGTTAAGCCTATTGCAGCTAGTTCATCTTTTAGTACATGCAATAAGTCAAATTGCTTTTGTGTTGAAGGAGTTGTTTCGCTTGTGAAATCAGATTGTGTATCAATTTTTGCATAACGAATTAAACGCTCGATTACTTGTTCTTTCATAAGTATGGCCTCCTAATGTATATGTTTAACTTCTTTCAGCGGGTGTCCAAACACCCGCTGAAAGAAGTTAAAGCCTCCGGCGGATGTCACGGAATCGGAAAAGAAGTTCTTTGTGCAAGCACAAAGCCGATTCTGGACGCAATTATGCCGAGGCATAATTGATATTATTGTAACACTTTACTTCGGATTTCGGAATATTGAGAAATGCTTAAGGCAATTAGTATTTGGGCACCGTAATAGGTCAACATAATAACCTCGTGTGAAAATGGTAAGGGCATAACAAACTTGTTAATAGATAAATAGGAATCTGATGAGATAAATAGCAGAGCTCCAATCGTTGCAAATGTAGAACCTGTTCGAATCGCCGTCCAACCCATCGTTAGTATGACCGAAATATAGGCAATGACCGCGATACCAAGCACGACTTCTCCTGATGAAAACACGGTACCTGCAATCCACACAGCCATACTTGCCCCGTAAACGAGTAAGACAATCTTCGCCCAAGTCGGTACTTGTCGTTCATTAGTAGAAAAAAAGGCGAGGATATAAAAAATATGCCCGATTAAGAAGCTTGTTAGTCCAACTAGAAACCACTGTAGTGTATAATCACCGACCATACAAAACACAAGTCCGATGACGATCAGTAGTTGATACTTTTTAATGCCTAAATTTTTTTGTGTAGCGGCTAACATAATGATCAGAAGCATTGGAATAACTTTAAAGATAAGTATCAAGTTTTCTGGAATATGGGGCAGGAAAAAAATATAATATAGACCAAATAAAATAATAAATGTTACTAAAATTTTTTTAGACAAATTTCTCATCTCCTTTTCTTTGAAATTCTTTATCTATGTTGAAATTTCCTTTATTCTGTTGTGAAAGAAATGCACAAAGGGGTTTCTATACTCATCGTATGAATGAAACTTTTTTAGTATGTAGCCGTAAATAAGAGGACAGTAGGTAAGAGAGGGTGAACGAAATGACCAAGCTATTAATAGCTTCAGCAGTCATTGGACTAATTGCGAGTGTTTTATTAACACCGCTTATAACGAAAAAGCGAGAAGACGGATCTAGAAAGGTAATTGGATTCTTCTTTATCGGTGTATTTGTACTAGGATCTTTAGCTACTGGTATAACAGTATATGTGACGAAAATGGATGTAAACTGGCTTGCTTTTTGGCCCGCTACTATTCTATTAACATTAGGTGGTGCGCTTCTTGCAAGTGGTATTGAAAGAAAAATAAAGGGTGTTTTATTTTTAGCTAGTTTAGGTGTTGCGGTGTTTGTATTATCAGCTCCTTTATGGAATGCAAACGAAAAATATAATTCAGCTGAAATGAAGGAAAAGGTTGAAATAAAACCATTCGATGAAACACAAACTCCAGCTAGTGTTCCTCCTAAATTTGCGCGCAATAAGATGAAAAAAGCGTTCGGACAAGTACCGAATACGAGTTATTATGAGCTAGGGCGCTTACAAATTCAAAAAGTGAATGGTGAGTATGTTTATATAGCACCGGTTGAGTTCTCTGGTTTCTTTAAATGGTTCAATGGCGGGACGACTCCTGGTTACTTTATAATGAGTGCAACAGATTCAGCGGATAATCCTAAATTTGTTGAGCAGGAAATGAAGTATGTTCCGTCTGCTTATTTAAATTCAAATTTAGAGCGTCATATTCGTTTACAACATCCATTCCTTGTTTTTTGTGGAGATGTTCAGCTTGAAATAGATGATGAAGGTAAGCCATACTACATCCGTTCATATGGTGAATTTATTTCAGCGCGTAATGGCTTCGATGTAAAAGGGATCGTGCTTGTAGATGCCCTATCAGGAAAATCAGAAGTGATCAAGCTGGAGGATGTCCCAGAATTTATTGATGGAGCGGTTTCTCCAGAGACAGTAAGCTTACAAAACAGTTATTTTGGTAACTACGTACACGGATTTTGGAATAGTAAGTTTGGTAAGAAAGACGTAAAACTTCCTTCAGATGAGGGAACAGAGGCAAATGTTAGCCCAATTTTTGACGAGAAGGGCGATATGTATTATTTCACAGACTTTACGAGCCCTAAAGAGGGTGTCGATTCAATGCTTGGCTATTCGTTAACAAATGCCCGAACAGGTCAAGCAACTTATTACACTGGAAATTTAGACGCTTCTTATATGGATTCACAAGGTAATTTGCAAATTATTGAGAAGAAATTTATTGAAAAGAAATGGTCTGGGGAAATGCCGGTGTTGTATAACTTTTACGGTGAGGCTAGCTGGCTAACCGCGGTGCTTGACTCAAATGGTTTCTTACAAAATTATTTCATCGTATCTGCGGCAAATCCTGAAATTTCCGTTTATGCGACAACCCCTAAAGAGGCTTTGAAATTATATAAAACAGCCTTAAGTCGTGGTGGAACGACAGTAGAAGGAAGCTCACATGCAGAAGAGAAAAATGTAAGTGGAAAGGTACTTCGCGTATACAAGGAACGTCTTGGCGAATATACAGTTGTATCATTTTTACTTAATAACGGGGAAAACTATTTGGTAAGCTCAGAAACTGAACCACTTGCAATTTATTTACAAGAAGGTGATGATGTCATTCTCACTTATGGTGATACAGGAGAGCAGTTCTTACCAGTTCGATCAATGGTTGTTAAAGGATTAATAGAAGAAAAAAGATAAAATCAATTTCGCCTTGGCGTAATTGCGTCCGGATTTTGAATTGTGCCTGCACAATTCATTCCTTTCAAAATCCGTGACATCCGCCGGAGGCTTTTTCTTCATTCAGTAGGTGTTTGTGCACCATTTAAAAGAAACCATATCCATATTTATCTCACCACCTTTAAAAGTGGGAGTCTTCTACTGAATGAAGAAAAAAGACGATCAAGTAGTAATGCGCTACGAAGATCGTCTTTTTTTATGTTGGCTGAGATTCCATATAATGAAGCATCTTTTCCTGGTGATTCGTATAAAGTGCTTTGGCATGATCGTTTAACGCAAATATTTCATGAATGTACCCTTGGAGTAATTTATGTTCATATTCAAAAGTATAAGAATCTTCATTTTCTACTATATGCGCTAATAAAAGTGTATGTAAGACAGCGACTTCTAAATTTTGTGTGTTTGTAATGAATTTTAAGTTGAGGATGGTAGTGTGCGAAACGAATTGATTAACATAATCAATAGCATTCTTATAAACGGCTAAGTCAATATGTGGTTCAAGTCGTTTTCTTAATAATGTACAATTATTATTTAAGTCTTGAATTTTTAAAAACAAACCTCTTACACTTCGCTTATGTTGTTGTTCTAAGGTACGAGCAAGATCTTTATTGACATAGGACATTTTTACATAATTCCTTTCCGCATAGTGGTCATCTAATAGTATTAATGGAATTATATAAAAAGGAAAGAGTCTTTTTGTTTAATTTATATTTAAATTTAACTTCTTCCAGCGGATATTCAAGCACCTGCTGAAATATAGGAACTCAGTCTAAGAACGCCAGCGAATTAGGGGAGGAGTCCGTTTTTTTATTGTTTTAGAACCCTGGACACGAAAGATATTAAACTGAAATGAACTCAATTACTATATAGGAAGCTTTTCAACGAAATGAAAAAGCATAAATTTTTATTCGAAAAGGTGTTGACCTTTTTGGATTAAGGGTGTAGTATTATACAAGTCGTTAAGATAACTACTGAAAAACAACAACTACATTAAATAAATTAGTTGTTGACATCGTGTTTACGACATGATATTATATAAGAGTTGCTGCTAAAAAAACAGCGACGAAATGAACCTTGAAAACTGAACAAGCAAAACGTAATCAATAAAGTTTTTAGTAGCTAACCTTGAGTTGGTGAACGAAACAAAATTTTGG
>NZ_JBHJTF010000039.1:0-47379 GCF_042267565.1 Lysinibacillus sp. NPDC056232
AACAGATGTTTTTTGCGCGAAAGCGAAGTGCTAACGTAGCGGCAGCAAAAGGGTTTCATTCTGTGCGAAAGCGTAGTGCAACGAAGCGACAGCAAAAGGGTTTTATCTGCGCGAAAGCGAAGCGGCAGCGGCAACAGCACCGATGTTGGTCACGAAGGCGTTATCACAGGATGTGATGGTTTTAGCCTTCGTTCCTCTATTGCTAATCCTCAAGGAGTCGCCCAATCTCCACTCCAATCAACTTATATATGGCATACGTTTTAACAAATATCATCCATAACTTTTGGTGATGAGCATATCTAGTAATAAATTCTCTTCATTTTCTACTAATCCTTCTTCTTAAAAATATGTAGACCAAATACAATCAACGAAAGATATTGAATTAGAACAGGACACTTCACTCTTCCCTCCTCCTCTTTCATCAGAAGAAGAGGAGTGCTTGCACAAGCTATGCAATGTTATCGGAATAGAGAAAGGATAAATATCAATAAGATGAAACTAATTTACATGTCATTCGTAATAATAGATATTAGGATGTATCAGGAACATAGTTGACTGTATAAGGGGAGGGTTTCAAATTGAAAAATTCTACGAAAGTAATAGAATGTCCAAAATGTGGTGGGCAGGAGTTAGGGAAAGGTAAGCATACTGGGCCTGCAGTTATATACCCAGATAATAAGCCTAGTATAGGTTCAGTTGTTGAATACATTCTTTGCACAGACTGTGGATTTATTATTGAAAGCTATGTAAAAAAGCCAGAGAAATTTAAGGGTACACTTTATTGGAAATAAGAATAGAAATTAAGATTTTCTAGTGTAGTTTAAACAACTATATTTATAACCCCGTCCTAAATTTAGAACGGGGTTATAAGTATAGTATGGATTTTTTTCGTACTAAAGCAACTCTGTCTTTTAAACCACTTATTAAAATGTGAAGCAGTATATAAATCATATATTGACTTTTAATAAAATCTTAATGGGCTTTTTCTAATGCCAATTTAATGCCAAAGCCAATTAACACTGCACCTGTCAATCCTTCGATAACAGTTTTCGTCGTTGGCTTTTTCATAAATGCGCTAATTTTATCCAACAAGTAAACATAAAATACAAACCAAAATCCTGTTAACGCAGTATAAATAAGCCCCATGATCAGAAACGGCATGAATGTACCGCTCTTGCCATCTACAAACTGAGGTAAAAATGTTAGAAAAAAGACAGCTACCTTTGGGTTTGTTACATTCGTTAAGAAGCCTTGTTTAAAGCATGATCGCTCCGAATATTTATGATCAATTTGGGTCTCGTCTTGTACAACAGGGGGCTGTGTACGTATTGCTCGTAATGTCCATAAAGTTTTAGCACCTAAATAGCATAAATAGACCGCTCCTACGTATTTTAAAATGGCAAATACATATGCTGACTTTACAATAATCGCTGAAAGTCCAACAACCGCTGCAAAAGTATGAATCAATAATCCACAGCACGAACCGAGTAAAGTCTGTATGCCTCCCTTTCTGCTTACGGTAAGTGTATTTTTTGTTGCGATCGCCGTATCCGGGCCAGGCAAAATAATTAATAAAATGCACATTAATAAAAAGACAGGTACATTCACCATTTTAATGCCCTCCTTTTTAGTCAGAAAATTATAAAAATAATTTTAACATAAGTGAGGCTACACAAAAAGACATGGTGAAAATTTATCCAATGTATTTATAATTGACATATAACCTTAAGGTGTTATATATTCATAACACCTTAAGGTTATATTTTTTTTGTAAAGGAGTTCATTTTAAATGACTGAAAAACTAGAGAATATCGTTAAAACAGTTACACTCAATGCACCGATCAAGAAAGTATGGGAAACAGTAACGGACGCTGAAAAGATTGCTTCTTGGCTTATGCCAAATAATTTCGAGCCAGTTGAAGGTCATGAATTTACAATACAATCACCGTTTGGTCCTTCACCATGTCGAGTAGAACAAGTAGATGCTCCACATTTTGTTCGTTTTGCATGGGATACAGATGGATGGTTTGTCACTTTTGAACTGAAAGAAGTTGGTGAGCAAACAGAATTTACGTTAACTCATGGTGGCTGGAAAGAAGCTTCGCATATCATTCCTAAAGCTAACATGCCTGCTGAAGCTATTCGTACAACAATGGATGGCGGCTGGACAATGCTTGTCGGCAAAAAATTAAAAGAAGTTGTGGAATCACAATGACACCGCTTGCTGTAAAGTATGATGTTTTTCAAGCAATCGCTGATCCAACAAGACGTCATGTCCTACAGCTACTCGCCTCAAGTGATAAACCGATCTCACTTATTTCTGAGAATTTTTCTATAAGCCGAACTGCTGTCGTGAAGCATTTAAAAGTTTTAGAACAAGCTGAGCTAGTCTCCGCCCAGAAAAAGGGACGAGAAAAAGTGTACACATTACATGCCGAAAAACTAAAAGAGATTGAAGATTGGCTACAGTACTTTGATTTATTTTGGGATAATAAATTGGCACAACTACAAAGTATTTTTGAAGAGAATTAAATGGAAAGGAGCTGTCCTTAGTAAAGACAGCTCCTCGTTTAATAAAGATAAAATAATCCACCATTAATAATTTCTATTTTAATTTTTGTATCGTATTGTTCCTCTAAAGCCTTCTTTTCAATATCATAACATTCTGGTTTGTCATCTTCCTCTTCATAAAAATAATCGAGTACTCGCTGATCACGTTGCCATCGTTTTTTTGCTTCAGTAGCCCATGAATGATCATCTCGTTCAATGATCTTTTCAATAGTAGCATTTAATCTTTCAAGTGCTCTAACGGGCTTAATGATAAATTGCACATGAAAAGCATTGTCTGCTGGAACAGTGTCAAATTCAGATGTACATATTGTCTCTTGAAATTCCTCTTTTATGATTCCAGTTAGCAAGTTTATGCCAAATGAATAAAGCATTTCTTTCGTTTGGTCGCAGCAATACGACACTTTAAAATTAACACCTAGCCATGGAGTAAGGATAACTTGACCTATTGCGCTATCCACCTTCTCAAAAAGCTGAACATACGCTCCTAGATCCCTTGTTGCTTGAAAAAGCTGGCTCATTCTCGGAGAACCGAAATGAATAACTTCACCATAAAGGCTCCCAGCCGATGCAGTTTGATTTGTAATGAACGTTACTTGGGCTGGATTTGCCTCACTATTTGTAGCTTCTACGTATTGCCAATAAAAAGGGCGATTCATTATTCTTTTATCGATATCAACTGTTAATTGTACCGTGAGATAATGTTGATCTTCTCCTACAATACGGCAATCATTTTCAATAAAAAATTGTCGTAAATAACTATGAACTTGCTGTGGATACATAGTTCTTCTCCCTTACACTATACAGATTCTTTAAAGTTAGATAGAATCGCATCTAAGTCGCCGACTACCTTTTCGAAAACATCAATTTTCGTATGAAGTAATGCTAATATATTCTCTTCAATCGTATTGGCTATAGCCAAATTATAAATATGAACATCATGCTCTTGCCCTAATCGATGCACACGACCAATCCGTTGCTCTAGCTTCATAGGGTTCCAGGGCAAATCATAGTTAATGACATGATGACAAAATTGAAGGTTAATCCCCTCACCGCCTGCCTCTGTTGCGATTAAAACTTGTGCCCTTTCCTTAAAAAGAAGCTTCATATAATCACGTTTGCTTTTATTGAATTTACCGTTGAATAGGACACTCGTTATACCGTTAGAATGTAAATACCATTGCAAATAAATTTGAGTAGCTCTATACTCTGTAAAAATAATCACTTTATCCTTGGCCTGTTCGATTATTTCAAGTGTCTTTTTCGCCTTTGAATTCACTTCTAAGGCCATTAATTTTGCTAGTATTTCTTCAATTTCTTGTGGTTGCTCATTGTCTTCAAGCATTTTAGATAATGTTAAGCCTGTTGCTTCTTTGCTACTACACATTTCCTTCTGCAATGTAATCATTGAAAAAGAGGCTGTATTTTGAAGCGTTCCGAGCAGATTATAAACTTCCTCTTCTTCTTTCGTAAATTGGATAGGAACAATTTGAACACGGCGATTTGTCCATTCAATACCCGTGTCCTCCCTCCTATTCCTCACCATCACCTGATTCACTAATTCCTTTAAATAATCATTATGCTCTAAATCATGCTTACTTGCCGAGAATGCAGATTGAAATGTATCATAATTTCCAAGATGACCAGGCTTAAGTAAAGAAATAAGATAAAATAATTCAAAAACATCGTTTTGAATCGGTGTAGCTGTTAATAATAAACAAAACTTTTTCTTTAAGCTTTGTACGAATTCATAAATTTGGGTTTTATGATTTTTTAGTTTATGAGCCTCGTCGATAATTATCATGTCGTAATCCTGCTCATAAATACGCTCTTTGTGAGGACTTTTCTTTGCCGTATCCATACTCATAATAACGACATCATAGCGCTCAATCGGCACATTTTTTTTATAAGCGATTGCCGGAATGTGGAATTTGATATTTAATTCTTCAATCCACTGATTAATAAGAGATGCTGGAGCTAATATTAACGCTCTTTTAACGAGACCCCGAATCAGATATTCTTTTAAAACTAAACCTGCTTCAATTGTTTTACCAAGACCTACTTCATCAGCCAGAATCGCCTTTCCATTCATACGTTCAATGACTGTTTCTGCCGCTTCCAACTGGTGCTTAAGCGGTTTTAAATTTGGTAAATACTTTGTCGCCTGTAAACCTGTGAAATCAGGAATTAACTTCATTTTCACAATGTCATAATTCATCTTGTACAATGTCCAGCTATCCCATTTTTCAAGTTCATTCAGTTTATTGATAAAGCCTTCTTCCCATTCGGACGACCTTTCTATTTTCACGATCATCACCTCATGCCATTATTTCTAAGTTTAGGTTGTCCAAAAAAGAAAAAGCTATGTTAAGCTTTTACGAAAGAATAACTAAAAAGCAAACTATGCTCCGGCAAAACGAGTAGGTGATAAACTTGTCCCTTTAAAAAAACACACAGCTAAAGTAATAAAACCATATACCCTTCTTTGCTTATACTCGAAGTTCATAACTAGGACTTACTCCAATTCTTTGTCAAATAAATATGTTAACTTTCTGCACTCTATGTTGTATTTAATACCGTATTATTTTTTGCAAAGTTCTTTTATGTATACTCCATGATTGCCTGCGCCTGCAATATTCGTTACCATGCAAATCCAATCCCTTTTAAGCAAATTAAACATATAAAATCTTAATTTCGTACTTTTTAAAAGGATAATGGTATTAAGATAGTCTTTTTATTCTCTTCCTTTTTACATACAATTAAAGTAGTATTACTTTCCAAAAAATTACGTTTTTTTAGAATGGCGAGATTATGCTAACAGAGCTTACATAAACCGAGGAGGTTACTATGAATATTATTGAAGTATTATCAGCGTCATTACCTTACATTCATTTAGCTATGAAGGGTGAAGCCATGATGGCATTAGTAGATAAAGAAAGTGAGAGCATTGTTGTTTATTTACCCGGGAAACGGTTAGATGCTGGATATAAAAATGGACAAAAAATTCACTCAGATGATGCCATTTTACATCTCCCACTTAAAGGGAAAAGCACGGATGCACCTGTACCAAAAGAGGTTTATGGTGTGGATTTTAACGGATTTTCTTTTCCCATTCGTGAAAATGGGCATATCGTAGGTGCGCTAGCCTTTGGATTACCTATTGACCATGCTCTCCAAATGGAGAAATATATTTTTACTATGAATGATATTATCCAAAACCTACAGGATAAAGTACATACAATTGCCTCTCATTCAGAGGAACTAGCTGCGACTAGTGAGGAAATTAATAAACAGACACAATTCGCTTTAGAAGACGCTGAAAAAACAAATGGTATTACCGATTTAATAAAAAGTATTTCTCGTCAAACAAATCTACTCGGCTTAAATGCATCGATTGAGGCAGCACGAGCAGGCCAGCATGGTGCCGGATTTAATATAGTCGCACAAGAAGTTCGCAAGCTTTCTACTGAAACAACTACTGCTACTGATAACATTGAATCTTCACTTCGAAGCATCAATCATAATCTTGAAAATTTAAAGCAAAACATGACTCAAATAAATGGTGCCACAAATGAACAGGCACAACTTGTTCAGGACTTTAGTGAAATTATTGATGAGCTTAATACGCTTAGTATGGAAATGAAGGGTTTTATGTCTAACGTAATGAAATAAACTTTAAAAAGCTGTTCAACGCATTTTTTTGGACCTGAACAGCTTTTATTTTTGTGGTATTTAAGCGTCTTCCTAAGTGTTACTTCAAAGAACTAAAACATTCACCTATTCTATAAAAATGCTATAGCTCTTACTGGGGAAGCTGTTGAATTTTTCAATTTTAGAGGTAATGCCATAAATGTAAACCGTCCACTTAAAGGTAATTGCTCGAGATTTACCAGGTTTTCTACTATATAAATTGGAACGCTTAAAAGCTTTAAATGCACCTCTCGTTTCATATTGTCATGTACATCAATATTTGCTAAATCAAGGCCAATGCATTTTACCTGCTTCTCAAGTAACCAGTCACCCGCACAAGTAGCGAAGGCATGCTCTGCAAAAAAGTCCCCTTCACCCCAATTAGCAGTTCTTGTTCTTACGAGTACAATATCACCCCGCTGTACCGTTATCCCTTGTCTTTGCTCGGCATTTTTTAGCATTTCTGCTGTTACTGGTTCATATGGATCTTTAAAAGAGGAGACATCTAACAATACTGCCTCACCATATGTTTTTGTTAAATCCATTTCAGCGGTAGATTCCCCACCTCGGATAAAGTGTATTGGCGCATCAATATGGGTTCCACTATGATCAGACATACGTAAAAAGCGAGATTCAAATCCTTCACACGGTGCCACATAGCGATGACCTGAATTTTCAAAAGTTGATTCCTCTTGAATAGCAATTGGTGGATGTGATGTATAGGAAACTAATCCATCATATATTTCTAATGTTAAATCGATAATTTTCATCTACATTTCCCCCTTTAAATCAATTACAACTTTTCCACTCACTTTATTTAATGCACTTTCAAAGCCCTGCAAGCTTTCGCTAAATGGTACCGTCTGTGCAACTAACTGACGAAAAGGATAGTTTGTATTTGCTGCCATTTGTAATACTGCCTCATAATTCGCTTGAGTAATACCATAGCTTCCTTTTATCATAATTTCACCACGTACAATTTGATCCATTGGCACGGAAAATTCGGCTGAATTAATACCTACAAGAACAAGCTGACCACCTCGCTTTAGTAAACTAATTGCCTCATTTGGGATTGAAGGATGACCAGAGCAGTCAATAATAGCATCATAGCCTGAAAACTCCTTATGAATTAAGTCCTTTGATGAGGTGAACGTTGCTTGTACACCTATATCTTTTGCAAGCCGTAGACGATTTTCATCCTGCGGTACACCTAACATATGAGTTTCTTTATTACCCACTCCGACTAATATAGCTGCAACTCCTAATCCAATCGGCCCCGGACCAATTACTAAAATGGATTTTTTCTTATATTCATGAATTTTCAACACCGCTGTATAGCTTACTGCTAAAGCCTCTGAAATAGCTGCGACCTCATCTGAAACAGTATCATCTATTGTAATAATGTTTTTGCTATCTACTACCATATACTCTGCCATACCACCAGCCTCACGGAATCCATAGCGTAATGCCTCAGTAGGTGTTTTAATAAACTTATAATCATTGAAATCACAGCAATTTGTTTCGCCACGCTTACAAAAATCACAGACTCCACAGCTTTTATATGGGTTGATAACTACTCTTTTATTTATTAATGTTTGATCCACATCAGCACCCATATCAATAACCTTCCCTGTTACTTCATGACCTAGTACGAGTGGGTAATGAATCCAATCATAGCCACCATGACCATCATACATATGAAGATCACTACCGCATATTCCAATTGCATTTACCTTTAACAAACACTCATAATTTTTCAATTTGGGAACAGTATATGTTTTAAATTGGACATCTTTTTTCTTTGATGAGCACTTTACTAATGCTTGATATTCCATAGCTTTAATCATCTCCTGCTCTATTTTTAAACACTTAGCAACAGGTGTTTACTTAATTAACTTAATAATGTCTATTAATGTCTTTTCCTTTTGCGCTAAATATTGTTGTTTATCAATCGACGACCAATCATAAAAGCCACGATTAGACTTCATGCCAAATTCTTTAGCACTTATTTTTTCATAATGAATAGAAAGTGGTTTCGTGCTATTCTCCAATGTTGGGTATACATAATTAACAATTGCAAAATGTGTATCTAATCCATTTATGTCTCGCTGCTCAAGCGGTCCAGTATCTGCTAACCTAACTCCTAGGCTCATTTTTGCAATAAAGTCCAGTTCCTCAGCGGTGACGATGCCCTTCTCCACTAAGGACATTGCCTCCCGAGCAAGTGCACTTTGTAAACGGTTTGCTACAAAGCCCTTAATCTCTCGCTTTAGTAACACAGGTTTCTTTTTAATGCTTTGTAAAAATTGCATAACAGCTTTTGCTTTTTCTTTCGACGTAAATGGACTAGGAACAACTTCTACTAAAGGTGTTATATTTGCTGGTGAAAAGAAATGCGTCCCAATTAAACGTTCCTTATGTACCATTTTTTCAGCAACATCACTAACAAGATAGCCTGAAGTATTGGTACAAAACATTACATCTTCAGCAAAAACTAAATCTAATTGTTCAAATAAATTTTGTTTGGCTTGTAAATTTTCAATTATCGCTTCAATGACATATGTTAAGTCCTCAATTTTTGTAAGCTGTTGTAAAAAAGTAACACTTTTCAATTCTGATTGTTCCTTTAGCTGTTGTACCCTATCCACATTAGGCTCATATAAGAATACGCTTACATTATATTGCATTAAATATTTAGCTATCGCAGAGCCCATAAATCCCCCGCCAACGATAAGTATCTTTTGCATAATAAAACCCCCATCTTAAGCTTTGCCTTCTGTATCACTCCAAATTACTTTTATACCTACCACATAAATACACAGAGCTTTAACTTCTTCTAAAATTACAGTATTTGCCCCTAGCGATAAGGCATTTGATTTATGGATTGCAATGCCTTTTTCATAGGAATCACACACATTAATCGCATATAATAGCAATTCTTTTAGCAATCGCGAAACCGCTCCATTGCGTAAAGAAGTTGTGCGAAGATTGCTATACTTTAATAATGTATCCGGTGCATAATCAATTAAATTCTGAATCCAGGTCGGTAGAGTATCAAACTCAGATTGATAATAGTTTATACATTCCTGTTGCGAGGAAAATATCATTACTTTATCTTCCGGCATTTTGGGAATTATTTCTTCATTTGAAAGATTAATAGCATAGGATATAGCTTCATTCCCCGATAACCAGGTTGGAATACCTCTAGAAATAATAGCTGATGTAATCAATTCAGCAATTTCAGCTACGCTATTACCCTCCTTAACGGCATGCTCAACGAAATACAACATCTCCCTTTCTTCACGTCTCGCTGCAAATATACCAACCAATAATAATGATTTTTCTTTTCTTGTTAATTTTCCTTCTTTCAATAAAGCTTGATATATGATGGACATTCATATCCTCCTCTACACTAGCTAGAGCCGTTTAATAAGGAACCCAATAGGCAACCTTCAAACTAATCAATTATGCCTCGGCATAATTGCGTCCGGAATCGGCTTTATGCTTGCATAAAGCTGATTCCGTGACCTTTAACTTCTTTCAGCGGATGTTTAGAAGTTAAAATAAATATGACCAAGCTAAAGTAGCGATAATGAAAATAATCCCTACAAAGAACATAATCACAACAAGGAAGCCCATAATATCTTTTAGCTTTAATCGAGATAATGCTAATGCTGGTAAAATCCAAAACGGTTGAACTAAATCATTCCATGCATTCCCTAACATAACGGACATGGATGTTTCTGATAATGATGTTCCCAACTCCTTGGCTGCCTCTATCATAAATGGCCCTTGAACTGTCCAGTGTCCACCAGCTGAAGGAGCAAAGAAATTAATAAAGAAGGAACTTATTAATCCCCAAAACGGTAAAGAATGTTCTGTCGATAAATCTACAAAGATTTTAGCAATTGTATCCACTAAACCAGATGCAGCCATAATCGCCATAATACCTGCGTAGAACGGAAATTGAAGCAAAATCCCTGAAATAGTTTTAATACCATCTGCTAAATGCTCAACATAGCGTGCAGGTGTTCCTAATAAAATAATTCCTAAGAATAAAATAATAAAGTTTAAAATATTTAAGTT
Organism: Lysinibacillus sp. NPDC056232; assembly: GCF_042267565.1. Classification (NCBI taxonomy): domain Bacteria; kingdom Bacillati; phylum Bacillota; class Bacilli; order Caryophanales; family Bacillaceae; genus Lysinibacillus; species Lysinibacillus sp. NPDC056232. Next base: position 10,345 of record NZ_JBHJTF010000039.1, read on the forward strand.
TAACGAATTACCATTCGCGAAATAGATAACAATGTAAACTAAACCAATTGCACCAATTGCGTATGCTAGAATACGGCTATTGTTTAATTTATTTGCTAATGTATTTTCTTCTAGTAAGTTTAATTTTGCTTTCGGCTGATCTGCATATAATGCAGGATCAATTTCAATCACATTACTCGGATTTTTTGGATGTAACATCGCATTAAATAAAGGCAATGTAATTAAAAGCACTATTGACGTTAAAATCATTGGCACACTAAAGATTGTTTCAGAAAGAGAAATCAGGCCCATTGAATCCTCTAAAAAGTGACCAGGTGTTGAAACTAAAATCGGAATAGATGCTGACAAACCTAAACCATAGAGAGTAAAACCAGAATAAGCTGCTGCAATAATTAACGGATAGTGAACCCCTTTAACCTTTAAAGCTAATTTTTTTGCAATAATCCCACCGATTACTAAACCAAAACCCCAGTTTAAATAACTACCAATACCACCAACAAGCGTTGCCACAATTACTGCCATTTTCGGTGTATGAACCATACTCGTAATTTTATTTAAAAATTTATCAGTAATAGGTGCTGTTGCTAGTACATAACCCATTGCAAGGATAACAGCCATTTGTGTTGTAAATGCTAGTAAATCCCAGAAACCGCCACCCCAAGCCGAAGTTAAATCTACAAAGCTAATATCTTCAATGACTAGTGCCAAAACAAATGTTAATAATGTAAGTCCAATTGCAAATACAAATGGATCTGGCAAATACTTTCTCATGATTTCTGTGAAAAAATTCGTTAACTTTTCCATACTACTTCCCCCTCGATGTGTACTATAAGTAATTTTCGGGAAGTGCCTCTAAACGATAAAACATGGTAAAATATAATCACAACTATACATTTTGGAGGTCATTTCCTTGCAAAAATTAACTAGTATATTAGTGACTGCTTATGCTAAAGCACCCCAGGGCACGTCCATGTACGAGGTGTACAAACATGCTGGCATTGTTTTAGAAATAGATAAAGAAACTCATCAAATTATTGATGCAGAATTCACATTTATTACAGGTCTTGCACAGGATTTTTTTAAACGTATGCTTATTGGCTTTGATCTTACAGCCAACCTAGATGAATTAATCCAGCGTATCGATGAACACTATTATGCGCCTTCAAGTGGCTCCGTCGCAGTTGCTTTAAAATCTGCACAAAAACGATATTTAGAAAAAATCTAAAAGGATCATTAAATGTCTAGCACCGAGTTAAAACTACTCGGTGTAAATTTATGCCTGACAGTTTTCAACGATAGTAGTAATACCAAGTCCTCCTGCAATACATAAAGTTACTAGGCCATAACGTTTACCTGTTCGTTCTAGCTCATGCATAAGCTTTGTCATTAAAATGGCGCCTGTTGCTCCAATAGGATGCCCCATTGCAATAGCGCCTCCATTAGGATTCACTCGGTTAATGTCTAAATTAAGCTCCTTAATTACCGCAATCGATTGTGCTGCAAATGCTTCATTTAGCTCAATTACATCAATATCATCAATTGTTAAATTTGCCTGCTTTAAAGCTTTTAATGTAGCAGGCACTGGACCAATTCCCATAATGGACGGATCTACCCCTGCTGCCGCCTGTGCAAGTATTTTTGCCTTCGGTCTGTAACCTAACTCTTCTGCCTTTTCCTTTGACATTAGTAACAATGCAGATGCACCGTCATTACGACCACTACTATTCCCTGCTGTGACTGAACCACCTTTACGGAAAACAGGCTTTAATATTGCTAGCTTCTCCTCACTCGTTAAAAATGGATGCTCATCTATTTTAAAAACGTCCACTGTTTTTCCCTTTTTCACTTCATAGGGGACAATTTGTTGTACAAAATATCCCTCTTGTATTGCATGAGCTGTTCGCTCTTGACTTCGATGTGCAAATGAATCCTGCTCTTCACGCGAAATCGAATATTTTTCTACCAAATTTTCTGCAGTCTCTCCCATTGTTGAAATTCCATATACTTCAAATGGTTGAGACCCTGGCTGACTTTCTGTATTTGGATCTAAAATAGATGCATTTCCAACACCATAGCCATAACGAGCATTTCGTAAATAATAAGGAGATGTACTCATAGATTCTGTTCCACCAGCGATAATAATATCGCTATAGCCAAGGGCTATCTGTTGAGCCGCATTATTAACAGCTTGTAGACCAGAGCCACATTGACGATGTACCGTATAACCTGGCACTGTAATCGGTAATTCTGCTCGTAATGAGGCGAGACGTGCAACATTCGATTGATCGGCACTTTGTTTTGCTTGTCCTAAAATCACCTCATCAACTAGTGTTGAATCTAACTTTGTTCGTTCTAGAAGTGTGCGGATGACTTTCTCTCCAAGAAGATCTGCCGTCTCATTTATTAATGAACCACCCAATTTACCAATCGCAGTACGAACACCGTCTACAATAACAACTTCTCTCATGATTTCTCCTCCTATTTCAACGCTATAACGAAACTTGCTTCCGTATTTGCCTCTACTTTCTCTAACGTAGCTCCTGGCATTAATTCAACTAACTGTAATTGTTCATCGAAGTAATTAAACACGGCTAGCTCTGTAATAATCGTATCCACGCTTCGAGTTGATGTTATCGGGAATGTACAATCCTTTAAAATCTTGCTCTTTCCGTCCTTTGAAGTATGTGACATTGTGACAATTACCTTTTTAGCTCCAATTAATAAATCCATTGCTCCACCAACACCGATAATATTTTTCCCTGGAACCGCCCAGTTTGCGATACGTGCATGCTCATCAACTTGAAGTACACCTAATATTGCTACATCAACATGTCCACCACGGATCATTCCAAATGACTCTGCACTATTGAAAAAGGATGACCCAATAGCTTCCCCGACTGGTATCTTCCCTGCATTCACTACATTTGGATCAATATCCTCCTCATCAACACTTACAACACCGAGCATGCCATTTTCTGTATGGAAGTAAACATTATCATTGTCGACGTACTTTTCTACTAATGTCGGAATACCGATTCCTAAATTTATAATTTGTCCATCTTGTACTTCTTTCGCAGCTCTTTTCGCTATTTGCTCCTGAATTTCATTAACCATGCTCTACTACACCCTCCTTCGTTAAAATCTTTTTCGCTACAATAATTCGATTAATAAATAGATGTGAGGTAATAATTTCATCACTGTTTAATTGACCAGCTTCTACAATTTCATCCACCTCAACAATTACCGTTTCCGCAGCAGTCGCCATTAAAGGATTAAAGTTACGAGCGGTTTTGTAATAAACCAAGTTTCCTAATGTATCGGCTTTATGCGCTCGAATAATGGCCACATCAGCCTTCAGAGCCTTTTCAAATATATATTCCTCGCCGTTAATGATTTTTGTTTCCTTGCCCTTCGCTAAATCTGTGCCTACAGATGTCTTTGTATAGTAACCACCGATTCCTGCACCACCAGCACGAATCGATTCAGCTAAAGTACCTTGAGGCAATAGGTCAATCTCAATTTCCCCACGTTGGAATGCATCACCGACATCTCGATTACCAGTAAAATAAGATCCAATCGCTTTTTTTACCTTCTTTTGCTCTAGTAATTTACCAAGACCTTTTCCTTTTTCCCCTAGGTTATTACTAATGATCGTTAAATTATTTACATCTAGTTCAACAAGTGCATCGATTAAAGTTAATGGACCGCCTATTAAACCAAATCCGCCCACCATAATTGTTTGTCCACTTTCTACGCATGATAATGCTTGCTTTACCGAATCATAAATTTTCATTGTACTCACTCCATTATTTTTGAATCAGGGCGTCACTTATTTCAAACCAAGCAGGAATGCCTGCGGTTAATAGGCAAATGTAGCCGAGTTCTGCTAATTCCTCTTCTACTACACCTACATCCCGTGATTTTTTCGCCCAATAATCTGTTTCCTCATTTTTTAAAACAGTAGTATAAATCCCTGTCATAAGGATATATTTCATTTTTGTCGATACTACATTGCTGTTAAGTAGCTCAGATTTTAAAGCGTTTTCATCTTTTGCAGCAAAAAGATCAAGTAATTTTGCAAAATACGCTTTACTCTTCTCTGTCGATGTAAATGTACTGTAATAACGCACAATATCAATTGCTGACGCTTCATGGGAAAGCTTATCAGCACCCGTATTTGTTAGTTCTAATGCATATTCAAATGACTGCAAGCCAGTTTGCAATGCCCTTTCTCCACCGTAGTTAAATGCTACAAGTAAGTATTCAATTATTTCTTCTAGTGAAGCACCACCATCAATAGCTCCTTTAGTGTGATACACCATGCTACGTACATATTGCCTTGCTGCATTCATGCCGACTAGCAAAATATCCTTTTCCTTCACAGAAAGGATTCCTTGTGCCATGGCTATACCTCGCAACGCTGTATAATGTTCTAGCATTGCAGGATTATAATCGTGCATTTTTTGCACCCATCCCGGTACAACATCATAAACTTTTTTGAAATACTCTAAGCCTTTTACCATCTAGTAACTCCCCTTTATATTTATTTGAATAAAAAAAGGCCACACTTTCCCTAAAGCACGGAAATTACCGTACATTCAGAAAAAATGTAGCCAACAGTCAAGCAGGGAAGTAGAAAAAGGCCATTTTTCTACGGCTGCTCGATAGGCAATTAATTTGTTAATTCATTATTCACACAAAATTTCAAAATATGCAACTACTTTTTTTATAGGTTTTCTAAAAAACGCTGGATTACTAGGTTTACATCTTTTCTTTCTTCGAAAACCAATGTGTAGTGATTGCTATCAGAAGTATATTTCCAAATGTTTTTGGCATTTTTCAGTGTATCGATATAGGATTCAACTAAAAATAATGGAGGCATCGCTCCAATTTGTTTAGTTGAATGAATTAATAGAATTGGACACATTACATCTTTGAAAACCTCTTCTGGCCTATATTCATAAAAGCTTTGGAAATCTTGGCGTATTCTTTCTTCGTCAGATTTATTTTCCCAATGACCATCTTTTTCTACAATTTCATAACATCCTACACTGGCTAAGTGGTCAGTCCACTCAACACCAAGGCGCCCGTAGATTTCTTTAATTTCCTGGATATATGCTTCGGGTGTTTCGTAATGTTTACTTATTCGGCCAAGTGAAGGCTCGACGATTTGACGTTGGTGATCCGTGCAGGTTGCTGCACCATCAAGTAAAATTACTCCTTTGATATCACTGCGTTTACTAGCGACGTTCGCCATAATAAACGCCCCCATTGAATAGCCCAGTAAAATCGGCTGTTCGATGTTCAACTGATCAATCAATGCTAAGACATCTAGTGTATGTGACTCTATACTTGTATTCTCTGAAGCAGGCGCACTATTGCCTCGACCTTTTAAATCAACTGATATAAAACGATATTGGCCCTTTAATAGCTCTGCGTAATAATGTAATTGCATATGGTTACCAGTTAATCCATGAACCGCTATAATAGTGCCTTTCTCACCTGGATAATCTGCAAAATATAATAGACTATCATTCACTTCGACTGATTGGTATCTCATTTCCATCACCCTCCTTGTAAAAGTTAAAGCTAGTTTTACACCTTAAGCTTAAAAAAGTCAAAAAATTTTTTATTTCTAGTTTTAAAACACTTGATTTATAGGATCAAAAATTAGGTTTATATCACCAAATTAATTATTTAAATATAATAAGACAATGCCCATAAATACCAAAATATACGATATGATTACTTTTTTGGTACACTATTAAAAAAAGCAAATATGAGGTCAACATGAAAAGAAAAGTATTTATTTCACATGAGATTTATGGAGTCAACGATTTTATAAAAATGCAAGTTGAAGCATACAGTAACGCCAACACTACCGTTGAGTGCATTTCTTTATATTCAGACAATAGAATATTTCCATATGAACAAGAGCAGGAAGCCTATGAGTATTTCATAAATGATGTTGGCTTTGATGTTCCTCTCGATAAACTAACTGGAAAAATACTAGAATCTATGACACATTATGATGAAGTGCTGTTAATCGGATTTAGTGTAGGTGCAACATTAGCTTGGAGACTATCAGAGCTGCCATTACAAGGAGTCGTTTGCGTTTATGGTTCACGCATTCGCCAATACCTAGATGTAAACCCCTCTTGTCCAACACTTGTTATTTTACCAAGTCATGAGAAAAGCTTTGATGTCCATGAATTAAAGGAAACACTCGATACATTACCAGCTGTTCACACGAGACAATATCTAGGTCAGCATGGTTTTATGGACTCCAATAATTCAAACTACAATCATGGCAGTTATTTACAATCACAGGCTGAAATCTCGCAATTTTTCGATATTAAACAAGGAGGACTATGTAATGAACCAAAATGAAAGCATAATTATTGACCCTTATATAGAAGGAGGAAATGTTATATATCCAAACTTTCACCTTTCTATGCAGCCTGGCATTATTATTGGCATCTATACGGATGTGTCAAAAATACATACATTAACACAATGGTTTACTAAGCAAAGTAATACGTATACACATTTTCGTGAAAATGCCTTGTATGAGCGACTGACGGCTCGAGAATATATCAACTTTTGCTTAAAGCTTTTCAATGCTTCTTCTGAAAAGATGGAGGATCTATTAAAATTATTCGCTTTAACGGAGCAAAAGAACACTAAAATAAGCAAGCTTTCAAATGGAGAAAAGCAACGTTTAAAACTGATTTTTACATATCTCAATCAGGCACAGATACATGTTTTAGAAGAACCATTCCAAAACTTAGATGAGTTTTCCAAGCAAAAAGTCATTCAGCTATTGGATACCCTTCAAAAACAGAATAAAACAGTCATTTTACTATCTAACAATCTTGAGGATTTAATTATTTCGAGTACAGAAGTTCATAGACTGGATACATTGGGCTTACATGCATTAGATGTTAAAGAAGATGAGACAGAACCATCTTCCCCCTCTTTTGAAAATGCACCAATTCGACTTGATAAAATCCCTACAAAGAAAAATGATAAGATTATTTTATTTAATCCCCCTGAAATCGATTATATCGAAAGTGTTGAGGGTCTTGTTTCGCTATATGTTGCAGGTGAAGCCTATCCATGTACATTATCATTAAATGAGCTTGAGCAAAAATTGACACCGTTCGGCTTCTTTAGAAGTCATCGCTCTTATATTGTTAACTTACAAAAGGTACGGGAAATCATTACGTGGACTCGTAATAGCTACAGTCTAGCCTTAAATGGCACTGAAAAGACCGTAGTACCTTTGTCGAAAAATAATCTCGCAGATTTAAAGGAAATACTCGGAATTTAGTAGATTTCCCAGGAAATAAACGACTCCTGTCAGCTGAAATAATTCTCCACTAAAGGTCATTTTACTGCCTTTCACCTGTAATTTAATGTTGAGATCTCCTTTGTTCTTTATAGTGTAGATATCAACTACAACACAGGGAGGTTTTCAAATGAACGCAGTGATCGATGTTCAGCATTTGAAAAAAACATTTAATAAGGAAGCAGCATTACGGGATGTTTCATTTACCATTCAAAAAGGAGAAATATTCGGCTTTCTTGGACCTAGCGGATCCGGAAAAACTACTACTATTAAAATATTAACTGCACAAACTGAAAAAACTGCAGGCGACGTTTTATTGTTTGGCCGCCCAGCAAATGAGATGAAACAAAGTAATAATCGTAAACGCTTCGGTATTTTAACAGATAATAGCGGACTATACACGCGACTTTCAATCGAGGAAAATTTATTACTATACAGTAACTTATATCAATTACCTAAATCAGCCGTAAAAGAGGCGTTGGATTTTGTTAACTTATACGCTGATCGTAAAAAGAAAATCAGTCAGCTCTCTAAAGGAATGATGCAACGTGTTACGCTGGCACGTGCCATCATGCATAAGCCAGAATTATTATTTTTAGATGAACCAACTTCTGCACTCGATCCTGTTAATACACAGCATATTTATAATGGCTTGCGTAAATTAAACGAGATGGGTACGACAATATTTTTAACAACACATGATATGAGTGAAGCCGAAATACTTTGTGATCGTGTAGCTTTCCTACATAAAGGTAAAATTCGAGCAATTGGTGCGCCAAAGGATTTGAAAAAAGAGTTTGGCGATGAATCTATTACAGTTGAATTAAAAAATGGTGCTTGCGAAGTCATTCAAAATGGAGAACAGGATGCTGAAAAACTGTTTCAATGGATGCAATCTAACGAAGTTTCTCGCATTTATACAAACGAGCCAACACTAGGGAATATTTTTATGCAAATAACAGGGAGTGATTTAGTATGAACATTTCAATGACACGTATTCAGGCTATTTTAATGAAGGATTATAAGGAATTTTCACGTAACTATGCGGTATCCATTATGGTACTTTTGCCGCTTGTTATGGCATTTTTCTTTAATAAAACGGGTGGAAATAATATCAATATCTATCTCCTTACAGTAAATATGGCATTTTCTATGGTGACTACCTACGTACAATGCTGTCTAATTGCAGAGGAGAAAGAAAAAAATACACTTCGTAGTCTCATGCTTTCCCCTGCTTCACTTGGCGATATTTTAATAGGTAAAAGCTTGTTTGTCTTTATCCTTACAATGGTAATTGTAGCATTGACTATTTTCATTGTTGGCTATAGCCCAGCTAATATTTTCATCTTAGCTATTGCTTTAATACTTTCGACTGTGTTCTATATTGCAATAGGAACATTATGTGGATTATTCGCTAAAACGGTTATGGAAGGGTCTCTTATCATTCTACCTGTTATCCTTATTTTCACGTTCGGCTCTTTTGCCCTAACATTATCGTCTGCCTTTCCTATTTTAAAAATTGCAGAGTGGTTACCAAGCTCTCAATTGGCGCAATTAGCAGAGTCTCTAGAAGGCACATACACAACAATGGACGTCATTATTCCAATGGCTACAATCATTGTTTGGTCACTAGCTACTTGGATTGTAGCAGGGTTTATTTATAAAAAAAGAATGGTCGACTAATGACCATTCTTTTTTTAATATAATAATGGCTCCTCACCATTACTTGGATCCCCAAGGTATCGACTAGTCTCACCTCAATCAACTTATCCACATGGCATACGTTTTAACAAAATGGCATCCACAACTTTCGGCGATGAACTAGAATATTTCCTCCATTATTATTTTTTAGTACAATCAACTAATAACTGTTGCAAATGCTTTTTCACTTGTGGCCACTCCTGTAGAGTAATGCTATACATCACAGTATGACGAGTTGTACCATCCTTTCGCACCATATGATTACGTAAGATCCCCTCTTTTGTTGCTCCTAGGCGTTCAATAGCCCTTTGTGAACGCACATTTTCATGATCTGTTTTAATTTGTACACGTTGTAGATTTAATACCTCAAAGCAGTATTGTAATAATAAATATTTGCAATTCGTATTAATAGCAGTACGCCAAAAAGCTGGTGTAATCCATGTAGTACCTATTTCAAGCCGTTTATGTGTTTCATCAATATCCATAAACCGAGTCGAACCGATGATTTGTTCGGATTTTTTATCCACAATTACAAACGGGAACTCAGTTTTTTCACGCTTTGTTAGTAATGCCTTATCCACAAATCTATTCACATCGTACATCTTCTCTATTGTTGTGGGCATGTGTGACCAAATCTCTGGATAACTGCCAGCTTCTAATATTCCTTGCCTATCCTTTTGTTCTAATGGCTTAAGTAATACAACCTCATTTTCTAACGCTAAAAAATTCATTTTGCTTCACTCCTTTTTAATATATAACGATAATTCTGATATGATAGATAGAACCAAATTTCAAAAACTACACCGTACCAGGAGGTGCAACATTTTGGAATTATCGATTTCATTTACGGAAGATTCATCGAAATACGTGCAAATTTACGAAGAAATAAAACAGGCCATTTTAAGAAAGAAACTGATAGCCCATGAGCAATTGCCTTCTAAACGGGCACTTGCTAAAACGCTTGACGTTAGTGTCCATACAATTAAGGAAGCATATGAGCAATTACTAGCTGAAGGCTATATTTATAGTAAGGAACGCTCTGGCTATTTTATAGCGCCCTTTGAATTTGAATGGGGACAGCAGCAAAAACAGCACATATCCACAGCTAAAACACCAACTACATATACTGTAAAATTTGATTTTAATAATGGACATGTGGATAAGGAGGGTTTTCCATTCTCCAGCTGGCATAAGCTGTGGAAAAAGCACTTCAATGTGGATAATTTAACAACAAGTCCTTGGCCAGGAGAATCAATATTGCGGACGGAAATCGCTCACTATGTAGAACGATCAAGAGGAGTTACTTGTGAAGCATCCCAGGTGTTTGTTTATAGTGGTACACAAAATCAGCTGCAGGCTCTTTGTCACTTTTTTGGCCAAAAAGCACAAGTTGGCTTAGAGGAGCCTGGCTTTAAAAGAGTACGTGCAACATCGCAACAGTGTGGATTAACAACTCATGCTATTCCTGTTGATAACTTAGGGGTAACAATACCGAAAGAATCCATCCACATGTTATACACAACACCCGCACACCAGTTTCCCCTTGGGATGGTCATGCCTGTTGAACGGCGTGCAGAACTTCTGCAATGGGCTACTGCTGAGAAGGCATATATTATTGAAGATGACTATGATTCAGAATTTCGTTTTAAAGGGCTCCCTATCCCCTCATTAGCAAAAATGGATCAGCTGCAACGCGTTATTTATTTCGGAACCTTTTCCAAAACGCTTATCCCTTCGCTGCGCATAAGTTACATGATTTTGCCTAAATCGTTAGTCGAAGATTTTATTCATTTTAATCAAGAACAAAAATCTGTTGTCTCTAAAATAGATCAGCTTGTATTAGCCGATTTCATTGCTCAAGGTTTATTCGATAAGCATTTAGCCAAAATGCGCACTATTTATCGCAAAAAGCAACAGACATTACTAGCTGCGATTAACGCAAATTTTTCTATGGAGTTCGAAGTTATTGGTGAAAAATCTGGGCTTCATATTGTTATGAAGTTACCAAAAAGGCTTACTGAACAGGAGGCAATCAGACTGGCCGAGGAGGTAGGAATCAAAGTCTATCCATGTTCAACCTCCTATCAGCAAGGCTCTAAACACGCTATGGTCATTATGGGCTATGGTGGGCTAACCCTTGAACAAATCAAAAAAGGTATCGCGTTACTTGCACCAGTTTGGCAATCTTCCACACCAACATAATTATGTCAAAGTCTTTTATAGATCAAAAAGATGACTCTGTCAGTACGTATCAGAGTCATCTTTTCATCGCTGAATCAATATTAATCCCGCTTTAACGGGCAGTAATTTATGTACTGAAAGCAAAGCGACAAGTACAAGACTCCACTTCCTCAGTAAAAACATAGAATTTAAGTGGGAGATTAACTGCCCATAGACTAATCATCAGTGGAATAAACCATTGATTAAAATTCTCTTTACACCTACCACTACATTTTTAAGGTACTCATGCAGTTATATTTTAATTAATATTTTCCCTTGATGCTGGCGACTTTCCATCAAATCATGGGCTTTCTGCATATCCTCTAATTTAAAGATATTCGCAATTGGTACTTGGAAGCTTTCTTCCTTCAGCAATGCAAACATCTCCTCAGTAACTTGTTGTAGCATTTCTGGCTTGGAAGCTCGAGTCGTTCCTAGGCTAAAACCTTTCACATTGCGGCAGCTATTATGTAAATCAGATGTTTTTATATTACCTGCTTTACCACCACTATTTCCAAATTGCACTAGCGTCCCATACGGAGCTAAACAGTGAAAGCTCTCTTCCGTAATATTCCCAGCAATGGAGTCAAAAACAATATTAACCCCATGACCATCTGTATATTCATTGACTTGCGCACTAAAATCATCGTATGTCAGTACATGATGAGCACCTAATTCATAGGCAATTGTCGCTTTTTTCATATCACTAACTGTGCCTATAATATTTTTGGCACCTAGCTTTTTCGCCATTTGAATAAGCATCGTCCCTGCTCTGGCCTTGCTATCCGTCGCTTTGACCGTTCTTTCCGTCGCTCTGACTCTTCTTTCCGCCGCCCTGACTCTTCTATCCGTCGCTTTGATTTCTTTCCGTCGCTCTAGCTCTTCTTTCCGCCGCCCTGACTCTTCTATCCGTCGCTCTGGCTCTTCTTTCCGTCGCTCTGGCTCTTCTTTCCGCCGCCCTGACTCTTCTATCCGTCGCTTTGATTTCTTTCCGTCGCTCTAGCCTTGCTATCCGTCACTTTGACCGTTCTTTCCGTCGCTCTGGCTCTTCTTTTCGTCGCTCTAATTTTTTCTGCCGCTCTAGCTACCCTAATAAAACAAAAAGGGCATGAATTCAATATTACTATTGATTCATGCCCTTAAATTATTAGTACGCTAAGCCGAATAGCGCTTTAATGTGTGTAAGATAGCGAATGTTAGACGCTTCTTTCATAAGTGTTGCAGGAAGACCTTTAAGTTCTGTGTTGCTAGCACCGATAGTCGCAACAGCGTCTTTACGGCCTAAGCTTGCAAGTGTACCAGAGTTAATTGCAGAGAAAGGTTTCATCTCTTGGTTTTTGTATTGTGCGAATAGGTTGTAACCAGCGCACTCACCCATTTGCCATGCAACTTGGGCAGTTGGTGCGTATAGCGGACGTCCGCCATCAGCTGGTAATGCAACAGATGCGTCACCAATTACGAATACATCATTATGAGATGTAGATTGTAAGAACTCGTTAATCGTAGCTTTACCGCGGTCAGCAGCAAGGCCAGACTCGCCTACGATTGGAAGTGGAGCTACCCCACCTGTCCAAATAAGTGTATTGGCAACGATTGATTCGCGATCTTTAAGAGCGATAACATTACCATCAACACCTGTTACAGGAGTACCAGTAATGAATTCAACACCACGTTTTGTTAAGCTTTCAGTAGCACGTTGGATAAGTACATCTGGAAGTACTGGTAAGATTTTTGGACCAGCTTCAACAAGTTTGATTTTAAGATCAGCAAAGTTAACACCGTGTTTTGCTGCGATTTTCGGGAAGTTGTCCACGATTTCGCCAACAAGCTCAACACCTGTTAAACCGCCGCCACCGATAACAATTGTCGCATCTGCTTCGTCTTTTGTTTGTGCATATGCTTTAATACGGTCTTCGATGTGTTTGTTAATTTTGTTTGCTTCGTTCACTGATTTAAGTACCATTGAGTTTTCTTCTAATCCAGGGATACCGAAGAATCCAGTTTGGCTACCTAAAGATACTACTAAAGTATCGTAATTTAAAGTATAACCATTGTCTAGGTCCACTTTTTTAGTGTCTACATTGAATTTTGTTACTTTAGCAATTTGTAAATCAATATCTAAACCTTTAAAGATTTTTTTAAGTGGTAAAGCAACAGCACCTTCAGCAATAGTACCACCAGCTAAACGGTGAAGTTCAGTGATGATTTGGTGTGTTGGGAATTGGTTTACAACAGTAATTTTAGCTTCATCAGCTGATAAATACTTGCGTGCAGTTAATGCAGTTAAAACGCCAGCGTAACCAGCACCTAAGATGACGATTTCTTTTGACATGATTAATTAATCCTCCGTCCTTACGTTTTGAATATATCTCAAGTCGAGTCTTATTTAGCTTTACGTTCAGCGCTTACTTGTAAGAAAGCATTAACAAAACGGAAAACACCTTGAACTTGTGGGTCTTTTAACATTTTCATAAGACCGAATAAACCAATTACTTCTTGGCTTTCAGACGCACGGTCTTTCGCTTCAATTGCAGTAGCTGCAAGATTTTTAGCTGAGCCTACTACTGGGCCTGCCATTTCTGATACCGCACCAACAGTATCATTTTTCAGTACTTCGTCAGTTGCAACAGCTTGAGCAAACTCATATGATTTTGTTAATAACGTCATCATTTCAGTTAACTTAGGTAATTGTTCAACTAAAGTTGTAAGTGATTCCTGAACCTCAGGCTTTAATAATTGATCTAGCACATCCAGTTGTTCTTGACTCACAGTTAATTGTTCAGACTGTGTTTGGTTATTCGTTTCTGACATTTTGAACTCTCCTTTGCCATCACTATCACTATTTTAATTTTATTGCTTCCATGTAAAAAAGACCATTAAGGCACTTCTTAACAGTCGTTACAGCGCGTATATCTTACAAATCACCAGTCTCAAGAGCTGGATAACAATTTGTATAATTTGTTATTACAATGTTAACTTTATTTCGCAAAAAGTGCATCATAATTCCATCCTTATCTTGTCTTGGTGACGTTACAACCTCCATTATAAGGTTGTTTGTACATTATTTCAATGAGCTAAATCACAATTTCGACAATCTTTTCAAAATTCATTGATTTGTAACTATATATCGTAGTTAAGTTTACTTTTTGTCCCTACTGTTATTTTTGAGCTCGAAGGATCATTACCATAACGTGTGGTTGATTTCCATTCCGGCTGGGGGCGCTTTGTTGTTGCTGTCGCTTCGCTTTCGCACAGACAAAACCTAGTTGCTGCCGCTACGTTAGCACTACGCTTTCGCACAGAAAACATCCGCTTCGCTCCAGGGTCTCGGGCCAACAGATGTTTTTTGCGCGAAAGCGAAGCGGCAGCGATGTTGGTCACGAAGAGGTTATCACAGGATGTGTTGGTTTTAGCCTTCGTTCCTCTATTGCTAATCCCCAACCTCCACCCAATCAACTTATATAAGATGTCATCCACAATTTTAAATATCTCTGTATAACACTTGATTTTTATTTGGTCTGTTTAAACTTCCCCTTCATCCTGCATGTAATACTCAATAAGTAAAAATTTATCGCCTACATTTTTTGATTTATCGACCAACTTTTTAAGTTTATTGACTACTAATTACGATTTATCACCCAAATTGCCTCATTTATCGATAAATCATATAAAAGACCTGTTAGAAGAAAAATTCTACTAACAGGTCTATATATCAAAATTATTTAGTTGGTTTTTTCAAATCCACTGAAGCCGCTGAGCTTTCAATTTTTACACGTTTTAGGAAGAAGGCAAGCACTAGCGCAAGGACTGTAACACAAGCTGCTATTAAGAATGAGTGTGTAATACCATCTAATAAAGCAGTTTGTGTAATCTGATCCTGCATTTGTTGCATTTGTTCTGGCGTTGCTGCAACACCTGATTGCGCTGCATTGGCTTTTGCTTCTGCAATTAAATCTTCGGCTGTTGCTTTTGTACGGTTATTCATGAACGTTACCATCACAGCACTACCAATCGCCCCTGCCACTTGCTGTAAAGTATTATTAATGGCTGTACCATGTGGGTTCATCATTTGTGGTAATTGGTTTAAACCGTTTGTCATAATTGGCATCATAACCATTGACATACCGAACATACGAATTGTGTACATAGACACGATAAATGTATAGCTTGAATCTAATTCTAACTTTGTTAAACCGAATGTCGCAATTGTTGTAATCGTTAAACCGATAACCGCTAATAGACGCGGTCCAAATTTATCAAAAAGTTTCCCTGTAATCGGCGACATAATTCCCATTACAAGTGCCCCAGGAAGCATCATTAAGCCTGCTTCAAATGGATCAATTCCACGAATCGATTGTACATAAGCAGGTGTTAAAATCATCCCCGAGAACATAGCCATTGAGACGATAACCGAGATAGCTGATCCCAGTGCAAACATTGGATATTTATAAATACGTAATTCAAGTAAAGGCTGATCCATACGTAGTTGTTTAAATATGAAGATGATTAAAGCAAGAAGGCCAACTGAAATTGTGCCATATACCCAAGGACTTGACCAGCCCTTATCCCCTGCAGTACTGAAACCATATAGAATACCACCGAACGCAACTGTTGATAATAGTACTGAAGGAAAATCTAAATGAACTTCACGTGTTTCCATCACGTTTTCTAATTTCCAAATACCAAATAATAAACTAATAACCGCAAACGGAATAATCATTTGGAATAGCATACGCCAATCATGATGTTCAACAATATATCCAGATAATGTAGGACCTATCGCTGGTGCTGTAATCATGACTAAACCAAAAATACCCATTGCCGCCCCACGTTTTTCTTTTGGGAAGCTAATTAACATTACATTCATTAAAAGTGGTGACATACTTGCAGCACCTGCTGCTTGCACCATACGACCTGCAAGTAACGTACCGAAGTTAGGTGCAAAGCCAGCCATAATTGTACCGATTGTAAAGACTGACATCGCTACAATAAATAAATGTCTATTTTTAAAGCGTGTTACGAAGAATGCTGAAGCAGGTACTAAAATACCACTTACAAGCATATAACCTGTTGCTAGCCATTGTACCTTTGAATACGTTATGTCAAAATCTTTCATGATTGTTGGTAACGCAACGTTTAACAATGTGTTATTAAGAAAAGCAACAAAAGCACCCACAAATAAAATACCAATCATGCCATAGGGGGGCTTTTGCAGTGTTTGACCACTATTCATTTATATCCCTCAATTCTTTCTTGTTTTTTTCGATAAAACTTATTTTATACTCGCAGTCTACTTTTTTCAAGAATTAAGATTATATTTTTTATAAATATTGATATATAGGCGTTTTAACTATAGAATAAGAGTATAATATTTTAAAAAAGGTGAGGTTATGAACAAAAGAAAAAGACAAATCATTACTGCTGCTCGTGCTCTTTTTATTGAAAAAGGATTCGTAGATGCATCGATTAACGACATCATTAGTGCAGCTAAAATTTCAAAGGGTACATTTTATAATCATTTTTCTTCTAAAAATGAATGCTTAATCGCCATATTAGATGAAGGGCGTGAGGAGGCAAGTAATCGCCGCCACGAACTTCTTTACGGCAAAGATCCTACTGATTTGGAAGTATTAACACAGCAAGTTGCGGTACTCATGTATGTCAATCGAGAACATAATTTAATTCAAATTTTCGAATCGGTTTTCCATTCTCGTGATAATGAACTGAAAAAAATTATTTTAAACTATCATTTACAAGAACTGGAGTGGCTTGCCAATCGACTTGTTCAAGTTTTCGGAGAAGAAGTTAGTCCAATTAGCTACGAATGTGCTGTGCAAACACTTGGTATGATTAACCTTTCAATACGTGCTGTCTTAATTGCTGATTATAAATATATAAATCGCGAAGCCATTGTACGTGTAGCATTACGCAATATTAGCGTAATTATACCCGTTATGCTTGAATCAAAAGAAATCCTCATTAGTACGGAAATGATCAACACGATACAAAACGTCGCGAACTATAAAACAGTTGATAAGGAAACGGTCATCGAGCAATTAACAGGCTTTAAAAAAGGATTGCCTAAGAATGAAACAGCGGAAGGCTTAGAGTATGTGGAATTCTTATTAGAGGAACTACAGCGCGAAAAGCCAAAGCTCTTTATCATCGAATCACTTCTTACACCTTTCCGTAAAGCATTCGTTGGAACCGAACACGCAGAAGAGGCACGTGATATCGCTAATAGTTTATGGCGCTACGTAAAAATTGAGCGGCCATCAGAGCGCTGCATGAAGTAAATTAACCACACTAACAAAAGGAGCTATATAGAAAGTCAAACACTCACGACTTTCCATATAGCCCCTTTTTTTGAGCTTCTATCCTATTTAATTAATACGATAAAACAGACTCCTTTAGATTAGCGTCTGCAATTACTTAACTTGACGATCTTTCGGCCCTATCCAAAAACCAATCATAATGCTAATAGCTACTACAAGAAAAGGTGCGTACAAAATAATAAATTGATTCATTATAGTTCCCCCTATGCATGGTGATCATGTTTACCGCAAGCATAATCACGATCAAACACAAACCATTTCATTACTAAATAAAGTGAAGGTATGAGTAGAACCAATCCTCCAACAAACGCTATCACTAATGCAATTGCCATTGTTTCATTTGTAAAGCTATCATAGACTGATATATACGGATACAGTAAATACGGATAATGTGAAATACCATAGCCGAAGAATGCAAATCCAAATTGAGCAACCATTAAAAAGACAGCTATGCCATAGTTTTTCTTTTTAAATAAAAGAATTAGTGTTATAAGAAATAGCACACCTGAAATGGCGAAAAGCCACCACAGATCTAACATATTTTCATAATGCTCAGGCACATGTCCCTTTAACTCCACCATAATCCCTATTACACTTATTATGAGCGGCAAAGACCAACCGAGTGCATACTTTCTCATTAAATTAGAAGCATGTTCATCTCGTGCTCTTTTCCCATACCATGTTAGGAAAACAGCTGAAATATACAAAACTGCCACTATACTTAATAGCACAATAGACCACGTTAACGGATTGGTGAAAAGTTTAGCAATTTGTAAATGCGGTTCTTCATTTACAATTTTTACGAACCCTCCCTCAGATATCGTTAATACAATAGATAGAGATGCAGGTATAAATAAACCAGTAATTCCGTACATCATTGTATATCCGATATGTCCACCTTTTCCACCGTAGGATTCAAATGCATAATAACTCCCTCTAATTGCAATTAATATTAATGAGATACTGACTGGCACTAGCAAAATTGTGCCATAATAATAAGCCGTTTGAGGAAAGAAGCCTACCGTTCCAACAAAGAAAAATACAAGGAAGACATTTGTAATTTCCCACACCGGAGATAAATAGCGCTTAATAACATTTGCTAATATATGATCTTTACCAATTAAGACACTATAAGCATTAAAGAAGCCCGCTCCAAAGTCTATGGACGCAACAATGACATAGCCGAATAGAAATAACCACAGTACCGAAATTCCTAATATCTCTAAGCTCATTGTTCTGCACATCCTTCCACTTGTTTATGTTCTTCAATTTCACGTTCAATCGGATTGTTACGGAACATACGAATAAGTACTACGCTACTTCCTATCGCTAATACAATGTACAGCCCTGCAAATAGTATTAGCATGGTATCGACTTGACCACTTGTTGTAGCACCTTCCGCCGTTTTCATATAACCACGAAGGATCCAAGGCTGACGCCCTACTTCCGCAAACCACCATCCTGCCTCAACAGCAATAAGCGATAGCGGACCACCTGCTACTACTATTCTCTTAAAACTTTTTGAAGAAATAAACTTCCATCCCCGCCACTTTCCTAGCACATAAATAGCTGCAACGACAATTAGTAAAGTTCCGATAACTACCATGACGTCAAACAAATAATGGATATAAAGTGGCGGCTGTTCGTCCTCGGGAAATTGATCTAAACCTTTCACTTCTGCAAAAGGATTATTATGCGCCAATACACTCAATGCGTACGGTATTTTGATAGCATATTTTACCTCTTCTCCATCTAATACTCCAAATAACATAAGCGAAGCATCCTCTTTTGTTTCAAAATGCCATTCAGCAGCAGCTAATTTTTCTGGTTGATATTCCGCTAAATACTTCCCAGAAAAGTCACCTACAATCAGTGCTGCTAGCGAAAATACTAGTCCAAGTTTCAATAAAAGATGTAATGCTTTTTTATGATACACATGCTTCGATCCTCGTAGCATACGATAAGCAGCAATAGAAGCTAATAAAAATGCTGACGTCATATAAGATGTTACTAATACATGCGCTACCTTCGTTGGCATTGCAGGATTTAGCATTGCTAATACTGGTTGAATATTTACAAGCTCTCCATCTACAAGATCAAAGCCCTGCGGTGCATTCATAAAGGCATTCACAATCGTAATAAAAACGGCCGACATAGAAGCACCAATAGCTACCGGGACCAATAATAATAGATGTCTCTTTGGATTTTTGAATCGATCCCATGTATATAAATAAAGCCCTAAGAAAATCGCTTCAACAAAGAACGCAAATGTTTCCATAAACAATGGTAATGCGATCACCTGACCCGCCAACTCCATAAAGCTTGGCCATAGTAGTGATAGCTGCAATCCTATCGCAGTACCAGTGACAACCCCGATTGCCACAGTAATCACAAACCCTCTTGCCCATCTTCTTGCTAGTAATAAATAGTGCTCGTCATTATTTTTTAATCCAACCCATTGAGCAATCATGATCATTAAAGGTATACCGACGCCAATTGTTGCGTAAATGATATGGAATGACAATGTTAACTCTGTTAAGGCCCGACTCCACATTACAGCTGAATCATTCATTTAATTTCATCTCCTAGGTACCAAAAATTCTTCCAATGATTGAAAGAAACATTATCCCCGCTACTAAAAAACTTATAATTATTAGCTTTTTTTCATGTGACTTATAGGCAACCACTTTTTGTTTTTTCATCATAATAGATCCACCCAAATTTTAATCGCTGTCGCTAAGATGAGTACGGCTAAAATACTTTGCAAAATTTTCGTATTCATTTTTTTTCCTATTTTTGCGCCAAGAGGAGCCGCCAGTAAACTTGCCACTATCATGATGACTGCAGGATAGTAATCGACTTGCCCTGTCATTAACTTACCGATTGTTCCACCAATTGATGAGATAAACGTAATGGCTAGGCTTGTTGCAATCGTCATCCGTGTTGGAATACCGAGCACTACAAGCATTATCGGAACAAGTAAGAAACCACCTGCAGCACCAACAATCCCAGAACCAATTCCAACAATAAATGCTAAAATTGCCGCTAACGGCTTGTTGAAGGTTACTTCATCCAATGGCTTATCATCAATTTGTTTCTTAGGTATAAACATCATCACAGCTGCAATCAAGGCTAAAATACCGTATACGACATTCACACCGTTTTCAGATAAAAACTGTGATCCGTAGCTCCCAACAAAGCTACCGGCTAAAATGGATCCTCCCATATAAATAATGAGAGGCTTATTAAGATAGCCACCCTTTCGATATGCCCAAACACCTGCAATCGAAGCAAAAAGCACTTGTACCGCACTAATACCTGAAACTTCATGTGCTGAAAATGCTGCTAAACCAAAAAGTGGCGGTATATATAGTAGCATTGGGTATTTAATGATTGAACCGCCGATGCCCAACATACCGGACACAAATGAGCCAACGAATCCAATCAGGAAAATCACAATTATAAATGTAATATCCATCGTTCTTGCATCTCCTTTTATTCATGTGCTTTCAGTATAGTCCTGCTGCAATTTCAGACATATAGGGGTTTTCCACTATTAGCTTTACTCACTGTGACAATATTAAAAATTATTTTGAATAGAAATAAAAAAAGACCACTCATCGTTTGAGTGATCTCAGCTTGTCGACAAAAGAATAAATATAAAATAATGTGTATCAATAAACAAAGGTTGATTTTCACTCCGAGTTGGCGCTTTCCGCGGGCTTGGCTTCAATCTCCTCGTCACTACGTTCCTGCGGGGCTTTCAGCGCAAGCTCATCCCGCAGGAGTCGCCACTCTCCGTGAAAAATCAACAGTTCCTCACCATCAGTATGAGTTGAAAAGCTGAACCAAATTAGTATTATAGCTATGATTAACATACTAAAATGATCCCGCCTAAATTATAATAGGATATTTTTAATTATTTTCCACCTAAGGCAAGCCTCACCATGAGGGAAAACGAGATGGTTTCGACGCTCCTATAAAATACCCGCACAGACAAATCGTTGTTGCTGTAGTTTCGTTTTATCACTATAAATTAGAGTGGCATGCCAGGAGATACATATTGGTTTATTGGAGCGGAGGCTGGGCGACTCCTTGGGGATCAGCGTCACAGATGAGACCCTGGAGCGCAAGCGGAGTAGAGGAACGAAGGCTAAAAGCATCACGTCCTGTGATAACGCCTTCGTGACCAACCTTCTGTTGGCCCAAGCGGCTCATCGGACGCCCCCTGGAAAGCGCCCAGCCGGAACGTAAATCGACCCTCATTTTGCGAAAAGTAATATATTAATACAGGCGTGTCGATTAGGAAAATATAGGTTTATTATTGAGCGATAAAAGGATTTTTTTGTTGATATTTTGCTTATGTGTCCCCATTTTTGCTGATTGTAGCGGAGGGCTACTCGAGTGCTCCTGTCGCTTCGCTTTCGTCGCAGAGCAAAGCTTCCCGCGGGAAAAGCGAGACAGACGAGACCCTGCACGGAGCGGATGTTTTCTGTGCGAAAGCGTAGTGCTAACGTAGCGGCAGCAACAACAGCGAAGGAAGCGGCTCGACGCTCGCCCGCAGGAAAGCGAGTAGCCCGTAGCGGAAATCAGCGTCTTCTAAATAATTAAAGTGGATAAAAATGGTTAATCAACACGTCTGATATTAATATACACAATACGTCACAGGTTAATATTCACCAGCTTCTTACAGCAACAAGTTGTTACATATAGTTATTTGCAAGCCCATACTGAATAAGCTCAGCTTTATTACTTAAATTGAGCTTTTGCATAATATTTGATTTATGATTTTCAACCGTTTTACTACTAATATATAGCTGCCCAGCAATTTGGATATTCGTATACCCTAGAACTGTTAACCTCATTATCTCCTGCTCACGCACAGTTAAAATACATTGATCTTCTTGCCCCTTATGTTCAAATAATTTATCCATCTGCTCCTGAGGAATACCCACGTTGTAATATATGCGACCACTATATACAGCATGGATAGCCTCGTAGAGAATTCCACCTTGACTATTTTTTAAAATATAACCATGGGCTTCAACAGCAATCGCTTTTTGAATATAAGCAACTTCATTGTGCATTGTTAACATAATAATTTTCACGTTAGGCATTTGCTTATGAATTTCTTGAGTAGCCGTAAATCCATCTAACCCATGTGGAATGGATACGTCCATTAAAATGACATCTGGGTTTAATGAAATTGCCTGAGTGATTGCCTCCGCTCCATCACCCGCTTCACCTACAACTTCTATATCTATATAATTTTCCAATAAAAGAACAATCCCTTTACGGATTAGCACATGATCATCTACTACTAAAACACGAATCATCTAAAGTCATCCTTCCAATTAGGTACTTGAATACTAATTTGTGTACCTTTATTGTGAGCTGAAGTAATATTAAAAAATCCGCCTAACAGTGTAATTCGCTCCTCCATATGCTTTAAACCGAGCCCTTCTTTTTTCAAGTACTGTAGATCAAACCCTACGCCATTATCTTCTATATAGAGTGATAAATTTGTAGCTTTCTTTTCGAGTCGAATGACGACTTTAGAGGCCTTTGCATATTTAATAACATTGTGTAAAGCTTCCTGCACGACGCGATAAATATTGATTTCTACAGATGGATGACAACGTTCCTCAAAATCTGTTTCTAACGATATAGCAATATCAGGATGTACCTTTTGCACTGAATCGACAAGGGTGCTTAATGTAGGTGTAATTCCTAACTGATCTATGCTATGTGGGCGAAGCTGATAGGAGTACAATTTAATATCATTCATTACTTGCTCTAGCTCATTGCGTACTTCTTCGATATACGTATTTAGTCTTTCATTGTCTTTGACATAAGATTCTATCGCTTGCAATGCAACAGATATTGTATACAATGACTGACCAACGCCATCATGTAATTCCTGCGCAAGCCTTTTATGTTCTTCCTCTTTTGCCTCAATTAGCTTTTTTATAATTAGCTTTGAAATGCGAGCCTCTTCTTCCTTTAACTGAAGGGTCTGATCGCGCAATACAAGAAGAAATTCTTGCTCGTTTGTTTTACTATCTGTATACATCAGCGCCGTGCTCATTTCAACGTCTATCTTACTCCCATGATACGTCGGCATTTTCGATAAAAAATAGGGAACCTCATTATGCTCTATTAAATAACATGTATGTTCTTTTGGAGATTTTTGACGATTTTCACAAAATGAACAAAAGGGCACTCGATCTCCTAATTCCCATCCCGATAACCGCTTCGCCGAGGGATTCATCATTAAAATTTCACGGTTGTGATTCATTATGATGATGCCATCTTGAATATATTGAAATATTTGCTGTAAATACTTATTTTTTAGCTGTTCTTTCTCCAATCTAAACACACTCCTAGTATTAATTATACCTCGGCATAATTACGTCCGGAGGCTTTAGGTTTACTTGTTACTAATCCGCATACTTTGCCCTATACTTTTTCTTCTATCATGCTATAACTCTTCACTTCATGCCCCGCTTTACGAATGATACGAACACTCATATTTTTTTCTAGCTGTGTTGACGCAATAATATGAAGGGGCTTTTTGGGTAGTTCATGCATGTGACGTACTAAATAGGCAATTGGTAAATTTAATGCATTTGGTGTAGGTGATTTGTAAGAATCATTATAATCACGTACATCTACTATCACCATCCCCACTTTCAACTCTTGTAGTAAACACTCCTGTATTTGACGCACCGGGATATGCCGTTTATAAATAATTCTACCAATAAAAAGAAGGAATATACTCAAACTTACAATAATCATTTTTTAACCCCTTTTACCGAGAAAAAAAGGTTGTCTAAATCCGTTTAACTTTCCATTGACGAATCTCACAACGCCTTACTAAAATCTTTGATTTAAAATGACGATTTCCACTCCCCATCTTCAAAAGATGCCTCTCGGAAGTACTAAGCAAAGAAAAAAATAGCAGACTAGGATTACTAGTATGCTATTTTTCTTTTAGAACAACCTCATTTATTTAGTCACTACCTCTTGTTGCCAAGCCATATAGCCACCCGTTAAATTTACAATGTCGTGAATGCCATTTGCTTTTAGTACACTTACAGCAATTGCAGAACGAGCACCACCTTGACATTGAACAACAATTTTTTTATTTGTTTGCAATTCATCTAGACGTCTAGCTAGTGTACCAACCATAATATGTTGAGCATTTTCAATATGCCCTGCATCATATTCTGTTTGATTGCGCACATCAAGCACATGAACTTTTTCACTTTCAATTAACGGCTTTGCTTCTAAAGGAGTTATATTTTCATAACTGTCTAGGGAAGTAGCCTCTTCCAAAACTTTCGTCACATCTCCATAGCCAACAACATTGTCGATACCGATAGAACGTAATGCTATTAAAATATCATCTAGTTGGGAAGGATTAATTAGTAAATATAATGGCTTTGTATAATCTACTAGCCAACCAGCCCAATTGGTCAATGAATTATTGTAAGGGATGTTTAGTGTACCTGTGATAAACCCTTGTGAGAAATCTTCCGCCGGTCTAGTATCAATCACTTGCTTCCCTTCTGCAAGAAGTTGAGTAATCTCTTCATAGTTTGACACTGCCTTTACTGGTGGTAAGTTCTTAAGAAGTTCTATTCCTACTTTATTAACACGCTTCATAACAGCGAAATAATAAGGAGGTTCCGGTTGACCATCTAGTAACGCGTCAATAAATTTTTGTTCATCATCAAATTGCATAGCCCAGTTGAATTGCTTCTCATACCCAACTGTTGAAGATGGCACAGCGCCTAATGCTTTGCCACAAGCACTACCCGCTCCATGAGCTGGCCATATTTGCATGTAATCCGGTAAAGCCTTGAAACGTTCTAATGATTTAAACATCGCTTTTGCACCAGATAGTGATGTACCCTGAATACCAGCAGCCTTTTCTAACAAATCAGGGCGTCCGATATCACCTACAAAGACAAAGTCACCTGTAAAAATCCCCATTGGCTTATCTGCTACACCTCCACGATCCGTTAATAAGAAGGAGATACTTTCTGGCGTATGTCCTGGTGTATGCATAACTTTAAAAATAAGATTACCTATAGTAAATTCATCACCATCTTTTAATAATTGATGAGGAATTCCTTCAAGGTTTTGATACTTCCAATCAGCATCCCCTTCGTCGGAAATATACATCGTTGTTCCAACACGGTCTGCTAACTCACGAGACCCAGCTACAAAATCGGCATGGATATGCGTTTCTAACGCACCAACAATTTGCATCTTTTCTTTTTCTGCTAATGCAAGATAGGGCTCAATATTACGCATCGGGTCAACAATGACCATTTCACCTTTCGCCTGACATCCCACAACATAAGAAGCGTGTGCTAATTTTTCATCGTAAAAATATCGTAATAACATGTGTAAAACTCCCCTTTATACTTAGTTTTTTTCTTTTAAAATATCTAATGCAGATTGGACATAATTAAGTGATTTTTGAACAGAAGGATCTTTCATCCATTTAACAATTGAAAAAACATTAATATGCTGAGGCTTTTCTTCTGCTCTTTGCTGTACCATTTTTAAGAAATCCAAACCTGTCTTTCCTTTTTCAACATATGGATCGGCATAGCTCTTTAAATTATTCATTGTATAGTCTGTTGTTTGCTTATCCTGAAGTACTACTGTGACAAAATCAATAATGTTTTCTAACTGATGAATGATTTGAACAAGCTTTGGCAATTTCTCCATTAGCTGTACAATAGCCGTTATCGTTTCTGATCCTACATTATAAGTAGCAACAAATTGCTCGTATCTATCTACGGTCTTGTCATCCGTTAGTACTGATTTTCCAAAATCCACTACATTTTCTGCTGATTCTATCGTTTGCTCTACATTCGGTAATTTTTCCAATAATCGCTGTAAAGAGTGTCGAACTTCTGGTTTCTCAAGCGTTTCGAGTATTTGATATAATTCCTCGCTCATACATACCGTTGCATTAGCCACGCCTGTCGCCTCCCTTCATTCGTAATTACATAGTGCCTTTTAGCATCCCATCCCAGTACATAACAGGTAGTAAATCCTTTTTCATGAAATACATACTGGATCTTTCCACTGCCTGGTTGAAAGGCATAGATTCGACAGGCTCTTTATTGTAATCAAACTCCGCCAATATCAGTTTGTTGTAGCCTGTTACAATTGGGCAAGAAGAGTAGCCATCATACATTTGCGTCATTGGTTGTTGTCGCATTAAAGCAATAAGATTTTGTGCAACTATAGGAGCTTGCTTGCGTATAGCTGCACCCGTTTTGGATGTTGGTAGATTGGCATTGTCACCTATTCCAAACACATTGCTATATTTTTTATGCTGCAAAGTAAACTTGTCGACATCTACCCAGCCACATTCGTCTGCTAATGCACTCGTCCGTATAAATTCGGGTGAACACATATAAGGTGTCACATGAATCATGTCGTACTTAATTTCTTCTAATGTGCCTGTATCTAAATTTTCAAAAATAGCTATTTTTTCTTCAGCCTTAATTTCAATCAAATTACGACGGAATCGAGCATCAATATTTTTCCGCTCTATTACCTTTTCAAGTGCTTCACGATATTTCAAAACATCAAAAATTGCCGGATTAGCCGAACCAAAAATAACGTTAATATTGTCACGTACATTGACTCTATTAAAATGGTCTTCTGCTAAATGCATAATTTTTTGTGGAGCACCGCCACATTTTACTGGAGAGTTTGGATGTGTAAACAATGCAGTCCCTTCTTTAAAATTGCGGATCGTTTCCCACGTATAATCCACATGCTTAAAAGAATAATTACTACATACACTTTTAGTCCCCAGTGCCTCTTTCAGCCCTTTAATAGCTCCCCAGTTAATTTCTATCCCACCAGCAACTACTAAAAAATCATACGTGTATGTTGTACCGTTTAATGTTATTACCTGATTTTGATTGGGATCAAAACTACTAACAGCCTCTTTTAACCAAACAGCTCCTTCAGGGATAACAGAAAGCATCTCACGTTCAGAGTCCCACTTATTTGCTGCACCACCTCCCACCAATGTCCAGAGTGGTTGATAATAATGTTTTTCTGCCGGATCTATGATGGCAATCTCCCCTTGAAGCGAATGAGATTGACGAAGTAAGCGTGCCGCTACTGAAATACCAGCAGTTCCTCCTCCAACGATGACTACTTTAAAAGAAGTCTTCATGTGTATATCCTCCTTATCATGCTGTCTTTCGTATACACCTTTTACACCTTAATAATAGTTTTAAGAGAGAGCCGTTCATATAGGGGTAATCCCCTAAAAACTTACACTTCAATGGTCAACATCACAAAAAGGGCAGTACAAGGTGAATGTTTCATCACTTGTACTGCCCAAATTAACAGTGTTTTACTTTATCAATTATGCCTCGGCATAATTGCGTCTCAAATCGGCTAAGCGTAGCGTCAGCAACTGGATTTTGTCTGTGAAAGCGAAGCGACAACAACAACAACACGAAGTTGGTCACCCAGGCGTTTTTACAGGATGTGAAGGTTTTAGCCTGAGTTCCTCTTTTTCAGCGGGTTTTGGAACCCCGATGAAAAGTAGCTTAAATCCGCAACTATGAACCTAAAGAGTCGCCCATCCTCACTCCAATCAACTTACGCTTTAGCAAATATCATCCCCAATTTTTGATGATATGCAAAACCTACTACTTACATTTAAACTTCAATACAAAAACTGTACCTTCCGCTCCTGATTGGACACTAATGGTACCCCCGTGTAAATCGATTAACTGCTTCGTAATAGCCAATCCGAGACCTGTACCCGTTGTATCGTCCGTAGTATTCGTACCTCGATAATATCGCCCGAAGAGGTTATCAAGCTCCTCTTGGGGAATTCCTGGTCCTTGGTCGGCAATTGTCAGCATAATCTCCAGGCCTATATTTTGCGCTTCTACGTTCACCTTTGTACCGTCAGGCGTATACTTTTTAGCATTAGTAATAAGATTATCTAAAATACGCTTTAATAAAAGCTCGTCCGCTTCCAGCACAACATCACCATAAACATTTACAGACACTTGTTCATCTGCAAATTGAGGTAACCATACGTTGAGTGGGATTAACACTTTTTCAAGCTGTATCGCTTTATTTTTTAATTGGTACGTATATGTTAAGTCTTGTATAAGGGCATCCATGTACGTTGCCTTCTCCTGCATCGTAGTTGCAAAGACGCGCATTTCTTCCTTTGTCCACTCATAGTCTTCAGAAGCAAGCATTGTTGAATAACCATAAATAGAGCTTAACGGTGTCTTTAAATCATGGGATAAGCCTGTTATCCATTCCTCCCGTAATTGCTCTGCATGCTTAATCTGTCTTTCATTGGAGGAAAGACGTTCTGATAAATTATTAATCGATTCATCCACTGGCTGAAATAATTTAAATTTCCTCTTTAACTTCCCTGTCTTCCGATGATGGATACTTTTATCTCTTACTTTACTGTAGTCAAACTGAGTTAATCGCTCGATACGAGATAAGACATAAACAAGTGGACGAACAAATTGACGGGAAATACTAACCGATAAAAAGAGGATCCCTATTAACAATATAATATGTCCGCCAAAGAAGACGGAAACAAATAAAACCATCGCTTTATTAAAAGGCTCGTCAAATGGCTTATATGATGGGTTTGGCATACGTACAACTAGTGTCGAGCCATCCTCTAAAAGAACATTTCGCGAAAGCTCTTTATACTCAAAAATATCGTAGTTCTCTTCCAGCAATTGGGGCTTATAGAGCTTTTTATAGCGCTCACCAATGACTTCTACACGATCCCACTGCTCATTGTAGATTTCAACCGAGGCCTTCTTATCCTGTAAACGCTGGAGCAGTTCTGAAGAAACCTCTCCTTTATCCTTCCAATCCCGAACTACTTCCTCAAAAAGCGGTTGAACAGGTAAAGCCGGGAGGAATAACAAATGATATTTAGGAATCTCCCACGTGTGCATCCCTGGCCGTTTAAGAGCCATTATTTCGTTATCTGTCATACTACATAGTTCACATGTGTCTCCCGTGTAATCAACAATGTCCATCGATTGATTGAACAAATATAATTGCCCTAAGTTCTCCCCTGCTCGCTTTACTAAATAATCAGCAATCTTAATAGATTCCCCTTTTTCTACGACAGCATCATCTTTAATTTCAGAGGAAGACATTATATGAATATCGTCACCAACATGACGATTGATAAAGATTGCAAAAAACACCAAACTTATAATAAAGCCTGTAATGATTAGTAAATAAAAAATGATGAAATAAGATACAAAACGAAGCGTTAATCTTCTAGCTGGCTTCATGAAGGAACATCTCCAACAAGTTTATAACCAATCCCCCTCACAGTAATAATGCAGGTTGGTTTACCTGGATTCTTTTCTATTTTTTCTCGCAGTTTTCGAATATGCACCATCACGGTATTATCATCAAACAAACAATCACCCCACACGCGCTCGTAAATTTGCTCCTTCGATAACACTTGCCCTGCATTTTCACATAAATATTTCAATAAATAAAATAGCCTACCGCTAATAATTTCCTTTGTGCCATTTACAGTCACCTCTGCCGCATCGATATCGAATGTAAATCGACTGCATGAAAATAAATGACTTTCGGGTACATCTTTTCTCTTTATATATCTTGTAAGCTGGACCTTCACCCTCGCAACAAGCTCAAGTGGATTAAACGGCTTCGTAATATAATCGTCTGCTCCGTTCATAAAACCACGAAGCTTATCTGCATCACTAGCTTTTGCGGTTAAAAAGAATATAGGTGCTTCACTTTGCTCTCGAATCATATTCGCCATATCAAGTCCACTACCATCCGGGAGCATAATATCTAATAGATAAAAATCAAAAACCTTCATTTCAATTTTCTTTTTTGCTTCTTGAACGGATTCGCAGAGAGTAATGTTTAAAAATCCTTCTTTTCTTAAGATAATTTCAATCATTTCTGCAATTGCACGTTCGTCCTCTAATACTAAAATTGATGCGTCTTGCATACTATCACCTTCTTTTAAGATTACTTTAAGGTAGTCATTATTTCACCATAAGCTTTCCCAACTACACTATGTATAAGATAACCAATTAAGGAGATAAAACGCAATGACAACTAACCGTGTTACCTTCATAGATACAATGCGTGGATTTAGTTTATTTGGCATCTTAATGGCAAATTTGTTGATTTTCCAGTTTGGCATGTATGGCAAAGATGAACTAAAAGATTTATCCGCCCTCGATAATGGCGCCTGGTACTTTGTAAAAATCTTTATTGAAGGTTCATTTATGCCGATTTTCACCATTTTATTCGGCTTCTCTCTTATTAAACTTATAGAATCTATTCGTAGAAAAAAAGATAAGAGTCGATGGTCCATTTTACGCCGTGCAACAGGGCTAATCGCTTTAGGTTTACTACATTCAACATTTTTATGGGATGGCGATATTTTATTTTCCTACGGCTTTATGATATTGTTTTTAATCCCATTTATTAATCGCAAACCAAAAACTTTATTTATTTGGGCTGGCATCTTCTTATTACTTATTACTAGCTTATCATTTGGTTCCATAGAAGAAACGAAAAAAGAACAGAAAGAAATAGCAACCTATATAGAGAAAGCCGACAATGTATACGCTAATGGAAGCTACTTAGACATTTATGATTTCCGTGCAAATGCTCTACCTCCAGGCATGGATGATGCAGGTTTAGTCTTTTTCTTATTAATTTTTCTCGCACCAATGGTTACCACTGCATTGACCCTTTTCGGCATGGGGCTCGCTAAAAAGCAAGCTTTTGTGAATATGGACGACGAAAAGAAATGGTATAAGCTTGGGGCTCTGCTTGTTCCAATAGGGCTCGCATGTAAAAGTCTAAGTTTTATAGAAAACAATTTTTCCAGAATGTTGTTAACAGGTGGATCTGAATTATTAGCAGTTGGCTATGTCTGCCTTGCAGCTTTACTATATAAAACTCGCCCTGTACAACGTCTCGCTCCTGCTTTTGAAAGTGTCGGTAAATTATCTTTAACCAATTATCTAATGCAAACCATTATTTGTACAACAGTATTTTATGGATACGGTCTTGGCTTATACGGCAAGCTCGGCGTATTTGGCGGTATTTTATTTGGAATCATAGTGTACAGCTTGCAATGTGTTTTCAGCCTTGCCTATTTCAAAAAATTTAAACGTGGACCATTTGAAACTGCACTGCGTGTATGGACGAATTGGTCCTGGAACGGACAGATTAAATTAAAACAGAAAGGAAGTACTTTACATGAATAGTGACGCCAAAGAGGACTTTACAGATACATGGTGGTTCTTAGGAATCTGTACTGCTGTAGCCGTAGTTTTAACACTATTTGCTTTTTAGAAGATTACAAAATGATTATAAATAAAAATCACACCCCAAACTTTGATGTATCAAAGCTTTGGGGTGTATTATTGATATAGGGTGCTAGAGTTCAAAATTTTAGCACCCTTTATTTACAATTCACTTGGGCATTTCACCAAATTTACATATTCAATTCTAAACGCCGTGCAACTAAAGAAAGTGCAAAATTCACAATAAAATAAATTACAGCAACTAAAATGAAAATCGGAATAATATAATTAATATTTTGTGCATTAAGAACCTGTGCATTATGCATCATCTCTGGTAGCGCAATAACAACCGCTAGTGATGTATCTTTTAGAAGTGAAATAAACTGGCTAACAATCGGTGGTACCATACGTCGTACCCCTTGCGGCAAAATAATATACCATAAGGTTTGTATATAAGATAAACCAGACGAACGCCCCGCCTCCATTTGTCCTTTGTGTACAGAGTTTAAGCCACTACGAATAATTTCTGCTAGCATTGCAGATTCAAAAATCGTTAGCGCTAAAATAGCAGACCATGTAATACTTAACTTAATTCCTACTTCCGGCAAAGCAAAGTATACAAAGAAAATAATCAATAATAGCGGTAAATTTCTTATGGTTTCAATAAAAACAGCAGAAATTTGTGCCAATACAGGTACTTTAGTATACCGAATAATACCTAGAATTGCTCCGAGAAGGAAACTAAAAACAATAGAAATGCCCGCAACTTCAAGTGTTACCAAAAAACCTTTCAACAAGAAAACAATATGATCAGGGCTATATGCTCCAATAAAATCCATCCATCTAACCCCCTACTAATTGCTCTTCGCTAAGCTTTTTTCTAAACGATTAACACCATAGCTTAACGGAAGCGTAATAATTAAATAAAAAAGTGCTATAAAAATATATACATCAAAAGTTACGAAAGTTCTTGAAGAGATCAAATCCCCCTGATACATTAGCTCACCTGCTGCAACAATTGTTAAAATCGATGAATTTTTCACTAAATTCAAAAACTGGTTACCTAATGGTGGAATAACAATTCTAATTGCTTGAGGTAAAATGATATAGCGCATCGTTTGGATATACGTTAAACCTGAAGATCGCGCAGCCTCAGTTTGTCCTTTATGCACAGACAAAACACCTGCACGAATAGCCTCTGCGATAAAAGCAGCAGTATAGACCGTCAACGCAATTGTGCCCGCTTGGAATCCGCTTAAACGAATACCTAATACTGGCAATCCCACAAAGATGAAGAATAAAATAATTAACAACGGGATATTACGGAAAAATTCAACATAAATTGTACCTATCCAGTTTAAAGGTTTGATAGGTGCAATACGAAATACAGCAACCAATGTTCCTAGAACAAAACTACCAATCAATGCCAAAAGACTTACAATTAAAGTATTTTTAAAACCTTCAAGAAACATCCCCATATTATCTGTAAGAATAGTAAAATCAAGCATTCAATTTTCACTCCAATCCAATACGCTCTGCCGATATAGTTACGTTTTCATTTTGAATTGGCATGTCTCAAAATTTTCGCAACCCCATCAGAAGCTTTAACTTTATTCAACGGGTGTGTATAAACACCCGTTGAATAAAGTTAAATAACAAAATTGAAACAAGCAGTCATACACCTATTGAATATCACATTCATGAGGTTATTCATATGACTGCTCGCTACATTAACATTCGTTTTACAACGGATTATTTCTTAATCCATTTGTCGTGGATTTCATCATATTTACCACTTGACTTTAATTCTGCAAGCGCGTCGTTAACAGCTTTTACAAAATCATCACTACCTTTTTTCATCGCAATGCCATAAGGCTCTTCTGTGAATTGACCACCAACTAATTCGAAATTATTATCTTGTGAAGCCATACCATATAGAATCGCGTCATCCGTTGTTAATACATCACCTTGGCCAGCTTTTAATGCCGTAAATGCCTCTGCATAGTTTTCAAACTCTAGAACCTGTGCTTTCGGTGCTTTTTCACGGATGTTAATTGCCGATGTAGAGCCTTTAACAGCAATTACTTTTGTCTTTGAGTCTAAATCATTAATACTCTTAATCGGGCTTCCTTTTTTCACTAATAGTGATTGACCTGCCTCGAAATAAACATCAGTGAAATCAACTTCTTTACTGCGGTCTTTTGAAATCGTCATCGTTGCAATAATCGCATCAATATCGCCGTTATTTAACATAGGTATACGTGTTTTAGACGTTACTTCTTTAAATTCAACTTTTGTCTCATCACCAAGAATAAGTTTTGTAATCTCTTTCGCAAGATCTACGTCAAAACCTTCAATTTCACCAGTACTCGGATTTTTTAAACCAAATAACTTTGTATCGTTTTTAACACCCCATACAATTTTGTCATTCGCTTTAATAGTTTCGAATGATGATTTCGATTTAGCCCCAGAGTCTTTATCTTTTGATTCTTTATCGCCTCCACCACAAGCTGCTAGAACAAGTACAGACAATAGCATGAACATTAAAAATTTTCTGTTTTTAAACATTAAAAAATCCCCCTATTCTTTTCTCTAAAAATTATTAATGATTAAAAATCCTGCTTAAGAATAATTTAGCACGTTCTTCTTTTGGCTCTCTAAAGAATTCAGCTGGATTAGCATCCTCCAAAATTTGACCCTTATCGATAAAAATCACTCGATCAGCCACCTCACGAGCAAACCCCATTTCATGCGTCACAACCACCATCGACATTCCTTCTCGTGCTAGCGCTTTCATAACATCCAATACTTCTCCAATCATTTCAGGATCAAGCGCCGATGTCGGCTCATCAAATAACATAATGCCAGGACTCATAGCCAAGCCACGCGCAATTGCAACACGTTGCTGCTGCCCCCCCGATAATTGCGATGGAAATGAATTTGCCTTATCAGGTATACCTACTTTTTCCAGATAGTATAACGCTGTTTTCTTCGCTTCTTCTTCCGATTTCCCCAAAACTTTCATAGGAGCTAGCATAATATTTTGTAAAACCGTTTTATGTGGATATAAGTAAAAATGTTGGAATACCATACCAATATTTTTACGCAAATCATTAATGTCTGTTTTTTTGTTACTGATCTCTACTTCATTCACCTCTAATAATCCATCAGAAATGGTTTCTAAACGATTGATACAACGAAGCAGAGTACTTTTTCCAGAGCCAGAAGGTCCAATAATAACAACAACTTCCCCTTTTTCAATGGTCAAATTGATATCTTTTAAGACATGGAAATCGCCATAATGCTTATTTACGTTTTGAAATCGAATCACTCTATCAAACCCCTTACTAAAATGCATATTATATTCATAGATACTGTTATAACTCAATATGTGAAATTTATTATTAATTAACTTAATTTAACTATAACCTTAATCATTGACAAAACGCAACAATATTTTCAGAAAAATGAATTATTTAGATATAAATAATATATCATTCATAAAGTAGAAAATAAATAACATTACCGCTAATATTTCTATTTAGAAATAGCTATTCCCGATAAAATATATAGAATAACCGATTCGTTCAATCCATCTTTATCTGTTATACAACAATAAAAACAACATTACATAGTTATAATTAAAATGTATATCCTTTATTTAACAAAACAACCTACACCGCGCAGCCTGGGCACAATTCAACATTCGGACGTATTGTTTATCTTCGCGATGCGACAGCAACAATTACGCCAAGGCGGAATTGATTTAAAAAGAATTGATACTAAAAATACTTCCCGGAAAATCACAATAAGTGTTGCTAAAGTTTGTTGCTGTATTAACGGAAAATCGTTATCTTCCTATTTCTCCATATTGTATAATTATTATAAATAAAGCTTAGCTTAGGAGGTTTCCCTATTGATACAGCGAGTCGTTATTGCAGGCTATAGACCACATGAATTAGGCATTTTTAATGACAAGCACCCTGGCATTGCCATCATAAAAAAAGCACTCGAAAACCGTCTGCGCATATTGATCGATGAAGGTTTAGAATGGGTGATTATTAGTGGTCAGCAAGGTGTCGAAACATGGGGTGCTGAGGTTATTCTTACATTAAGAAATGAATTTCCTCATTTAAAATATGCTGTGATCACTCCTTTTTTAGAGCAGGAGAAAAATTGGCAGGATCATAAAAAAGAAAAATATCAAGCCTTAGTAGCTCAAGCAGACTTCGTAACGAGTGTAACGAAAAAGCCATACGAGGCTCCATGGCAATTTATCGAAAAAGATAAATTCATTATCCAAAATACAGATGGTCTGCTGCTAATTTATGACGAAGAAAATGAAGGCTCCCCGAAGTATATGAAACGTCTAGCAGAAAAATATATGGAGACACACGATTACACACTTTTAATGATTACCGCTTATGATTTACAAGTAGTAGCAGAAGAAATACAGCAACAAGATTGGTAGGGAAAATATTGATATAATTTTCTGATAATTATATACTGGAATAAATAAGTTTAACTCTATTAGTCATAAGCTTTTTACCCTTTAGTGCTAATTTCTAAAAAGGAGCTGCTAACATTTGAGTAAAAAAATCAAAATGGTTCTTGAGTCGTCGCCGGTGAATGTTTCTCATGATACGTACCGCAGAGAATGTAGATATACACGAGGAATTCATATTGAAGAACAAGAGTTTAAAGCAATTTTGGATACAATGTGCCACGATTCTCGCTTGTATTTTGATTTCCATAATCCTCGTAGGGAGATTAAAAAAGGAACATATTTAAACGGACACTCTGGATTAGCGCGCCATATTTTTAATTACTATAAAATTAATTACGGCATTGAAATTAACGAGCTCATTAATGGCAAAGATTTTTATGTAAAAATAATATAAAGGGATAAATTGATTTCAAATCATTCAAGTCGGTTGTTATGTTTCTTACATAACAACCCATTTTTTATATTCGATGATTTGTCAAATTAAGTGCAACAATTGCTCATTAAAAGCCTCGTTTGCAGTTTTCCAACCAAGACATTTTCTTGGTCGGTTGTTGATATAGT
>NZ_JBHJTF010000040.1:0-46245 GCF_042267565.1 Lysinibacillus sp. NPDC056232
CATTTACCGATTGGGCGAGATGCGACCTTTACGATAGAAAAATGTACATTTCAAAATAATGCTGTTAGCTGTGAAACGATTAAAGATGCTGGTGAAAAATTGTTTTTGCAAATAACAAAGTAAATCTTCTCCAATGTAGGTATGCATGTCTAATTTAGATAAAAAATTATTAATCCTTTCCGTAATACATCTATATCTCGTAGGAAGATGGTTTCCAAAGTAAGGAATTGTAATAATAGATAATTTATCAGTTTGAAAGTTTGTTCTACTTAAACTTTCCTTACTCACAACTGCCTGAATTTGTTTATCTATTAAAGTTTTAACCACTAAGGGTAATTCTTTATATGAATATTGAGATAATGAATTAAAATACATAGCTACACTTTTATTACTCAACGGATTATTTATATTGCTTAAATATATCAATTCAGAATGTAGAGACTTTTCACTCGCATTTATTAGAGTTTTAATACCATTTTTAAAATGCTTTAAAGTATTACTACTCGGCTCCGGATTCTCTTGAGATTTAACTTGAATGAAAATAGGATCCATTTCTTTAAAATATATCTCTATGTCATCAATTTGCCCTTCAATTTTAATTTCAGTGAAATCTTTTATATATTGAAAAGCTAAAAAAATAGCCGCATTTGTTTGGAACTCCCAACCAAATACAGATGCAGAAGCATTACTATCATAAGTATTTTGTACCAAAGTTACGTTCAATGCCTCAGTCACTATAACACCCCTTCAAATAAGAGCTAATACTAATACCAATATCATTACATAATATTAGTTTTATTACTTAAAAATCCAAATATGTTTGTTACGTTTATTTTATTAGATTTTCAAAAGCTCGGTATATTAATTTTTAAACACCGCTCTTTATTCAATTCAACAAAATACCGACAAGAATTACACTTTATTTCTAGTTTAAATAATGTTGATGAAATATATTAGAGTTTCTCCAGAGTATCTAAAGGACTCTCACTCAATTGCGTTTTAATTGAATATGGATCTATTCCTGCCTCTTGATATAACTTAGCAGCTTTTAAACGCCATTCTTCATTTCCTTTTCCACAATACTCCAATCTTAACTCTCTGACAGTTTGAATTGCAGCTTGTGCCCACAGTTTAAATTTATTTTGATTCCAATAATAAATAGACTCATCTGCAATATCTAGAGCAGCATGTTCAATTTTCGTAGATGGACTTATTAATATCCTTACAAACTCCGTTTCTGTTGACAAGTTCTCTATTTTTCTTTGTAACCATTTAGGATGATCATTTAGTTGTCTGATTTTATATGTTGGAATTGGTTTTTCACCATCTGTTTCTGTGTAATCCTCTGCCACTAAACAGAATTCGTTCCCTATAGTCCACCAAGGATCTGGTCCACTATTTTCTTCAGTATTATCTGCATTATAACCTAACAATTTGCCTAAATCTTTATGGGCTGCTTCGAATTTCTTTGAGTTTTCATTTGAAGAAAGGCCTTCTAAAATACTCGTTATTCTCTTTTCAAATTTTCTATCACTTGAGATACCCATATCTTCCAATTCATTTTCTAGGTTTTCTATCAAATATGAAAGATAGTGATTCTCTGATGATAGTTCCTCTTTATTTGATGATTCTTTAATTAAATGTCTAAACCATGTAACAGAATAAGTACTATTTGCAGCTTGTTCAAATTTTCTTTTAGCAATATCTTGAAACTGTTCTTCAGATTGTGCTAATTGCAATGCGGCACTCCCAGCTAAATAATTCCAAAATCCTCGGTAACCTTTTAATCCATCACCATCTAAGCCATTCGCAACTGTATTTGCATACTCTAATGCAGATTTAAAATCTCCACTCCACATTGAAGCTACATATTTAATTTCAGCTTTTACTACATCTTGTAATTTTTCTAAAAGGGGGTCTTTTTCTCTTGTTTTGTCCATTCTTCTAGAAACAATTTGATTATCTGCACTATTCCATTCATCATCTTGTTTCAAAAATATCTGATACATTTCTATAAAATCTTCTATATTTTGTGCTTCTTTTGATTCTTCGTAACCAAAAGCTAACTCGGCTTGGAGCTCAGAATGATATAACTTTATATTTTGACTCTGAAGTAATCTATCTTGTAGTTGATCACCAATAATGCATACTGTCGAATAATCTGTTGCACCTCTTGTACATCTACCAATAGCTTGAACAATACGCGTTCTAATTCTATCTTGTAAAAGCAAAGACGCTGACATTCTGGATTCAAGAAACTTTTCTTGTAAGTTAGTCGATGATGGTAGGCCATACATTATTTGAAGGCGGCATTCATCACCTACAAGATTTATTCCATCATATCTATTCGCTAATATAGCAACAGCATTATTAGAGTTTACAAAATTATCTTTAGATTGTTCTATATCAACAGCACAATATATTTCTGTATCCATACTTTCAGCAAACCTGGTTCTTATACTTTCAGCAGAAGTATTATCAGGAACTAAAATTAAACTTCTATTAGAATTAGTTGCTAGTTTAGAAACTAACTTTTCAGTATCTAAATCTGACAATGTTGTACCTGGAAAGAAAAACAATCTACGTCCCACACCATGCTTGTCCCAACCTTCGGGAGCTTTAATACGAGTAATATTGTTTTGACCTGTTATTCTTTCAAGTTCTCCTCCCATACCTAATGTAGCCGACATATATAATCGTTGATTTGCATTTGAAAAAGGTAAGTGTAATGTCGTAGGAGGAATAATCGGTCTAATTAAAATACTGTTGTAATTAAAATATAGATGACAGGCACTTAAATAATTTCTTATTACTGACCAATTATATTCTAAACTCTTAATTCCCTTAGTTGATTCATCCAAATAAGACACAATTGAAGTATGGTTCGAAACAAAATAAGGTGTCGGGATCTTTTCTACCCATTCTTTATCTGAAGGAGTAGGTGAACTTGTCTTCATTCTTGCATATTGTTCATATGGCATGCTATTCTTAAACATCTCTAATAGTTGCATATAAATATTTTCATTTTCAAATCTAGATATTGTTAAAGACCAATGTTTAACTATATAATTTTCTGCAGCGTGTGCATCATCTACAACAATAAAATCAGGATTATAAAAAAATGGATTAGTATTAAATAAACTACTGTATGTAGTCACAGCTACGGCTTCACTATTGGAATATTCAGCTTTGTTTTTAGGGTTAAAACTCGCTTGCGAACCTGTGAAAGCAATCGCCTTAATACCATATTTAATATTAGCTTCTTCGACTACTTGATTTACTAATTGTTTTGTAGGACATAAAAAAATAGCTCGTTCTTTGTATACTCGACGTCGATATTCAGCAATTAATAAACCTATCAATGTTTTACCACTACCTGTTGGTAATTCTAAAGCCACGTTTTTATTCTTTACATTATCCATGTAAACTC
Source organism: Lysinibacillus sp. NPDC056232 (assembly GCF_042267565.1). NCBI lineage: Bacteria > Bacillati > Bacillota > Bacilli > Caryophanales > Bacillaceae > Lysinibacillus > Lysinibacillus sp. NPDC056232. The sequence continues at coordinate 3,431 of NZ_JBHJTF010000040.1, forward strand.
TTAGCACATCTGCTTGATGAGCCAACAACCCTTCAACTTTTCGATTTCTTAAATCATAAAATAATGCTTCAGGACTCTCTACATTATTATTAGTTCTATAATTAGATTTAAATGCCATAATATTATCTCCAATCATATTGTGATATCTTTGCAACATACTTAAATCAATAAACTAGATTATTTTCATAATTTTAGCTGTTATTGAATTTATGAACTAATACTGTATTGCAATTTCATTATATTGAACCAATTCCACGAAAAAATGTTAAAATTTATACATTATATAGATGTTATTATAAACTATAATTGGATATTTTAATAATGGAAACAGAAAGATCTTCATTATGGAATGACCTTCGGAATAATTTAATCAATGGCACAGACGGTCATTCACTCGTATATTGGATAAAGATATCGGAGCGAGAGGCATTATCTACACAAGCTGCTGATTTGCATTTGCAGAGCTTTTTAAAAACTTGGCATCATTGTCCGAACTCCAACAGCATTTATAAGTTCCAACAACTGCATTAGACATAAAAGTTTTATACCCCTCACACCGGCTGATCAGTCGGTAACTATAGAAGCAATTTTTCAAAATTATACAAACTGACTTTAGCTGAAAAACTAAAGTAAGCGAAGATTCTATTTTAGAAGAGCAAGAAAAACTTGAGCAAAAGCGTCAGCAAAAAGTACCAGAAGAACAACAAAAAAAGTAAGAGATGAAAGAAGCAAACAGGATCAGGACACCATAAAAATTGTTTCTATAACTGAGATAATAATTAAAAGGGGAAAATTCAATGACACAATATCTGTGGGAAAAGAACACGTTTTATGAACAGTTTAAGCAGACATTATCAGACCAAAATATTCATTTAATCAATATTACTAGCGCCTATATCTCTATTAATGGTGCCAAACAGTTACAAGCTTTAACTAGACAACTCCAGCTAGAGAAAGAAGATATTCAAATCTACTGTAGTACTAAATTTAATGAACAACAGCCTACTAAAATACTAGAATTCCTTTTAACATTTGCAACGGTCTATATCGTACATGAGCCATTTTTACATAGTAAAGCTTACGAAGTACATTCAAAGAATATAATTACAACGTATATAGGTTCCGCCAACTTAACAGAAGGCGGTATGTTTAATAACAATGAGCTAATGATAAAATCAGTAAGTGCTATAGCACCATTAGAAGAATTTTGGGATTATTTATGGCAAAACTGTATTTCGGTAAATGATGAAGTTATCACTTTGTATCGTGAATTACCTGCAGTAGAACCTTCGCAAGAAGCCGAGCAAGCTCTCGTAAAACTCAATAAAAAGCTACAAACTGCCTATGAGAAACAATGCATAGAAAGTGCGTACCCAGATTTAACTGGATTTTATTTCAATGTCGATGATTATAGTATTTTCAATGAGGAATATTGGCAATCTGGCTCTTCAGAAGTACGTATGAAGCGTAAAACTACTCAAGAAAAGTTTTATGAGTTAAATGAAGCCATTCAATCCTTTGCATACCGTAATGATCTACATCCACATTACAAAAAAGAACATTTAACTAGTGGTATTGTACCATCTATTTATAATTTCGAACGTGTAACGGGGATATGGATGCGCTACGGAAAGCATAAATCTGAGCTTAATCCTTTTGGCACTACATTTGGAAAAAAATCTTCGCCCATTGAACAATTTCATAAGCATGCTTGCTTACAACTCTCAATTGGTTCGGAAGGTCTTAATATTGGAATGTTTCATAGCACAGCTAATGATGGTGTTGATTGTCATCATGTAGATGAACACTGGAATGAAGTAAAGCAAAGGATTTTAAACGTCTATGACAAAATTAAAGGTTATAACTTTGTTTGGTCGTTTTATAACAATCGTGAAAACCGTACAATAGATACGTTTGAAATTGACGTGCATTCAGCCGATCAATTCATCAAGTTTTACCGAAAATACGATATGTTAGGCTATGAAAGTTTTTGCATGCGCTATTATGAAACTGATGACCCGCATATAAAAACTTATAAAAACATTTCACATGAGGTGTCTACTATATTTGATGCTATTATGCCTTTATACCAAGCGATGACATTTAGAATTCCTGTTGAGCAAAGGTTATAAATTTAAAATAATCGAGCCCAATAATCACCTAAAATGGATGCTGGGCTCGATTCATTTTTATTAATGTTAATTTATATAGATGTCCCCCCAGGTGAGGATTACATCTGTAACATCCCTTTTAAAATTGAGATAGATATTGTTGTAACAGCAGCAAGATAGTATAGATTTTCAAATAGCTGTTCTTAGTCTTAATTGACTTTCTTATTTTTCAATGTCCGCTTCTGATGCTTAGAATTTCGATAAATTATTTTTTAGAAATGAGTATTTTCCAACTTTTCGTATTATTTTATCAATGACCTTCTTTGCTTCTTTATCAATGCGTTAACTCTAACTCAAATTTCAACTGTAGTTCCACTACTCCAAACTCTACTCTATAGTAAAAATTGAACGCCAATCAAAATGGTGTGCTTGTTACCGCGCAATCGAATACACAGCATAACACAATTGCAGATATTATAATAAAAAAGTTGTACCGCAGCACCTACTGAAGTTCCAGAAACAGCACCAATATTTTCATCTATTCCATATTCTTTTATGCGCTCTCCCAAAGATCAATTTGATATGCTCCCTTCCCTCTACCACCTGCAAACCGTTGAAACAGGTACATATCCGAATGTTTTTGTATTTACTATAGCTCCCTCCTTCAAAATAAGTTTATTAATATTTTTATATGGTTTATAAACGTATAAGGCATACTTTTAAGAGTGTCCTAAAAGTTTAAAATACGATTCGCTGGTATACCAGCGAATCAGGTTTTAATTGAATTAAATATACGGCATAAGACACAAGTGGAAACATGGATGCGTAGGTATAATAATGGAGAAATCTATCGATTTGACAACCTGTAGGTAAACAATATACATTTAATAGGGTCCCTGAATATGAGGATGTACAAATAAAATTGGTAGTAGAAAACCGTTATTTAATGGCACGCGTCAAATAGCGCTCACCTGTTAGTCAGGGGGCTATTTAATTCTTACCTTTCTATTTCCCCATACGTTTTATATACTTACGACAATAGACGAGTTTATATATGACTCCGATAAAAAAGAGAGCATAAACATTAATATATGTTCCGTCTATAAATTGTCTATTAAACGATGGTTATATAAACAAGCATCAATTAAAAATACCCGCTTAAGAGTTTCTCTTAAGCGGGTATTTTTAAAATTTCACATCAATACTTTCTTCCTCTAATTTTTTTAAGGTTTCCTTCTTTAAATTAAATATTACATTTCTCCATAAAAATTCTTCTTGAAGATAAATAATAACAATTCCTGATTCTTCAAGTTTAAAAGATTGACGTACAGCTGCAAAGGTTAATGCACTTGCCCCATATCCAAAGCCAATGATAAAGAAAATAATAATTAGAAAGAACAAGGAAGGATGCCCATTACATAAAAGGAAAGAAAACCACCCTAATAAAACAATGATACGGTTTTTTAATTGTTTCTAACCGACTTGAAATCCAACTAGCTAGAGGTGCTCCAATAAGTGCCCCGATAAGACCGATCATAATCAGCTGGCTGGCATCTGAGCGAGTCATTTCATACATATTCATCCCATATGGTACTGCCCATGAACTGATAAAGCCTACATAACCGCCGACTACCCCAAAATGGCAAAAGAATAGAGCCCATGCTTGCGGATTTGAAAATATTCTTCGTAGTAAAACTGATGTTTTTTCACGTTGCACTTCTGCTGTATCAATTACTTGCTCATCCCCAAAAATTTGTTTTGTTTTTTTTACAAGTACAAAATAAAGGAGAATGCCACATAAACATAATAGTAGTCCTACTGAGAAAAATGTTACCCTCCAACCAAATAAAAGTATCCACGTGGAGTAAGGTACTGTCGCCAATAAAAAACCAAGACTTCCTGTCATGCCCGCCAGGCCAATTAATCGAACAAATTCCTTTGGTTGAAACCATTGGGCCAAAATTAGCACCATGTTAACCCATATGGTCGCATCCCCTACCCCAGTTAGTATTCTGGCAAAAAACAGGACAAATTCATGTGTACCCAGACTATAAACAATTGTCCCTAAACCTGTAAGAGTTGCACCAATAATCAGAAAAAAATTGGGCCCAAATCGATCCGCTAAAATCCCCATCGGAATTTGCAAACTCGTGTATACAAAAAATTGTATACTCGTCAACAACCCAATCGTTGATGCTGTTACATTAAAATCTCGCATCAATTGGTCTGTAATCAGTCCTGGGGCGGTTCGTTGACTCGCCATTAACAAATAAGTAAATAATACAGAAACAAATACAACCCATCTATATCTGCTATTTTGTTTGTCCAATGATTTCTACCCCTATTAGCTTTTACTATATATATATGAATTGCAGGTAACGTTAAAAACCTGTTTTCCAAAGTAGTTTTATGATTTGAATTTGTTAGAAAATGCTTTTAGTTCTCTAGTTATTACGACGAGCTCGGAGGAATGTTTTCGAGCTTGAAATCTTTTAACTGTCTTGTATCTATCTCATCTATTAATTGTTGTTTGTTCAATTGCTTTAAATCTTGAACACATATTATTGCTGGGTAGTCTTAACGCTGGCCCTCTATCAAATAGAAAGCCTGGCATTTCATTATTTATCAAACACAAAATTAAATAGCTGTTCTTCTCCACTATTCATATCTTTCATTTTATAACGATTCGCAGTTACTTCATTCTCGCCAAGTACAATTGTCTTTTGGATATCCTCTCGATTGGCTTTATCCATTGCTTTTCGGACTTTTTTGCCACTTAGCTCAACCTCTACTCGATTGCCCTCGTTACGTAGTGCTGTAGCCAAAACAAGTGCCTCTTTTTCTGTTCTAATTGGAATGATGTAAATATCGATATCTGATTCTCGCTTCTCTGCTTTCCCTGTTAGCTCAAATGCTGTATAAATCACATCTAACCCAAATGAAATCCCCACCGTTGCAAATGAATCATTTGTACCAAGTAGTCCACCAATCGCATTATCATAGCGACCACCGCTCCCGATGCTCGATTTAATCATGCCATCCGCTAAAAAAATTTCGTAAATCGTACCTGTGTAAATTTCGAGCCCGCGTGCTAAAAACGGATTAAACACACATTGTTTTTCAATTCCTAATGTGAATAAATAGTCGGCTAGTTCTGTTAATTCTTGTAGCCCTTGACTAACAAATTCATTTTTAGAAACAAACGATTTAAAGTACTTCAGTGTTGGCCTTGCATCTAAAAATTGCACTATGTCCTGCAAAGACTTTTCGGAAAGCCCTAGCTCCGTCAATTCCTTCACTAACGTTGCTCGTTCAATCTTTTCCATTTTATCTAAAATCAAAATGACCCGATTCATCTGTGCTTCAGGCACTTCGAACGTTTGTAGCAAGCCATACAAAAGCTTACGGTTATTGTACTGAATCGTAATTGTTACATCTAGCTTCTTAAAAGCATCGACTGCCATCATCATAAGCTCTGCTTCCGCTGCCTGCGATTCTACCCCTACAATATCAACATCACATTGCGTAAATTCACGGAAACGCCCCGCTTTTATTGGACCATCACGAAAAACCTTCCCTATTTCGTAACGCTTAAATGGCATAGAAATCGTCGGATTCATTGCGACCACTTTCGCAAATGGAATCGTTAAATCATAGCGTAATGCTAGGTCCCTTTCTCCACGATCCGTTAGCGTATATATCTCCTGTAAAATTTCTGCGCCTCCCGCATATTTTGAAGCCATTAAATCTGTATAATTAAGAATCGGCGTCTCAAGCGGTTTGCACCCATACGCGATAAATGTGTCTTCAAGCGTTCTCTGAATTTTACGACGAACTACCTCCTGCTCTGGTAAATAATCTTGCGTTCCTCGTACATTTTGATAATCCATTTTTTTCATCATGAAAGCCTCCTTATTTTTTTGGCAAATAAAAAAACCGTATAACCATAAAGCTCTCAATTCGGCTTTATTTATACGATTCCACGAAAAATAGTCTTCCTATGCAATATTAAAAATTTAATAAAGATAGCAAGACTATTACATATGATGATGTGTTGTAGTAAAGGTATTAATCCTTATTTTCAACATAATGTTTCCTCCCTTAGAGTTTAGAAAGACTATACATCACATCCCCCAAAAAATCAAAAGTTTTTCTATATAGGGTCTCGTCAGATTTATGCGGATTTACAACATTAAGAATAAAAAAAGCACCAAAATACCAATTTGATCCCAAATTATTAAATAGAAGTTGATATTAATACAAACGACATTAATTTCTACCCATATTTAATAAAGCTAATGACAGAACTGACAAGTTTACAGATTCATCAACAACTAAAGTTTTTAAATGATTTCATGCCTTGGTCAAAAACATCCAGGCAACATGTATTAAATATCCAGCTATCCTAGAAAAATTCAGGTAGCTAGCGATTCGTCGTACGTACCGAAAAGGTGCTCATTGTTTTATATATATGGCGAATTAAGTCACTATGCGTTACTTTATAAGGTATGGCTAGATCAATACATGGAACAAGTAGCCAATGGAAGAATGTTTCTGTGCGAAGTTTGATAAGGTTGTATCAATTTTAAAACGGAATAGTAAAGCTGTATTTCAAATATCCCCTTCTTTTTGGACAAAAAAAAGCACCTCCACATACAATCCATTAGTACAGAACCTCGATTGACCGAGTACTGGAAAACTGAATCATAAGCAAAAGTGCTTATTTCTCTATGTATTAAAATTAGATAGTGAAACAAAACGGCTAAGAGAAGCTGCTGGAGCGTGGAGACGTAAGGCAGATGGTAAGGGTATTAGACGAGATTCCGTTCGTGAAAGGGTATAATGCAGAGCGAGCAACACACTATAAAGTATATATAATTGATTATGATCGGTCTTATAGGGGCACTTATTGGGTCACCTCTAGCTAGTTGGATTTCAATTAATATGTTCCCCTCCCACAATAACCAAACAAAGGAGATATTGTAATGGGGAAAAATCAACATATTACACCGCATCCAAATGGCGGTTATCAGGTTAAAGGAGCAGGCAATTCGAAAGCTACCAAAATATTCAACACACAATATGAAGCTATTCAATATGGTCGAGATATCGCCATAAACCAAAAATCTGAATTGCTTGTACACAATAAACAAGGTCGAATCCGTGAAAAAAATAGTTATGGAAACGACCCTTATCCACCAAGAGGCTAATATTAATATCTATTCACCACTATATTAATAGGTCGAAATTTAAAAATAGAAAAGAAGGTGAAAGCTTGGTAGATTACGTTCCCTACCAATTTTCACCTTCTTTTCATTTCAAATAACATTATTTCTCTTATTCTATTTAACTGCTAACGCCGAAGTTGAATCTGCTGCTAATTCTACTTGTAGATCCGTATATGGTAATCCATGTGCATCAGCTACCGCTTTATATACTATTTTTCCATTTACTACGTTTATCCCCTTCGCTAAAACAGGATTATCTAAAGCAGCTTGGCGATAGCCTTTATTAGCTATTTGCAAACCGTATGGAACAGTTACATTTGACAAGCCCATTGTTGAGGTACGCGCGCAAGCACCTGGCATATTTGCAACTGCGTAATGCACAACACCGTATACTTCATAAGTAGGATTACTATGAGTAGTAATTCGATCAATTGTTTCAATAGAACCCCCTTGATCTACCGCTACATCCACTACAACAGACCCCTTTTGCATCGTTTGAATCATTTCTTTTGAAACTAGTTGTGGTGCACGTGAACCTGGAATTAGCACAGCACCAATTAACAAATCTGCTGTTTTCACTGCTTCAGCGATATTGTAGGTATTTGATGCAAGTGTACGAACACGTCCTTGGAACATATCATCTATTTGACTTAAGCGTGTAATATTAACGTCTAAAATTGTTACGTTTGCACCTAATCCTACTGCCATTTTCGCAGCATTCGTCCCGACAACTCCAGCACCTACAATCACTACATTTCCAGGTGCAACACCAGGAATACCACCTAAGAGAACTCCTTTTCCTCCTTTGGAATTTTCTAAAAACTGTGCACCAATTTGTACAGACATTCGGCCTGCAACTTCACTCATTGGCGTTAACAACGGTAAGGCACCTGAATCTAATTGAATTGTTTCATAAGCAATTCCAGTAACTTTACTTTCAAGCAAAGCTTTCGTTAATTCTGGCTCTGGAGCTAAATGTAGGTATGTGTAGAGAATTAGATTCTCTTTAAAATATTTGTACTCCTCCTGAATCGGCTCCTTCACTTTAATCACCATATCAACATCCCAAGCTTCCTTAGTCGATTTAGTAATTTGAGCGCCTACATCTAAATAATCTTGGTCTGTAAATCCACTACCTAGCCCTGCACTCGATTCAATTATTACTTCATGACCACCTTTTTTGTAAGCCACAACACCTGCTGGAGTAATTCCTACTCGATTTTCATTATTTTTTATTTCTTTAGGTACACCAATTATCATTATATTTCCTCCTACCTATTTTTTTATTAGTTTTGGTTTATAACTACAAGTTTCATTTCTGTCATTTCCTCAATTGCATACTTCAGCCCTTCTCTTCCCATACCACTTTCCTTTACGCCACCATATGGTAGATGATCTAAACGGAATGTAGGAATATCATTTATAATGACACCACCTACATGGAGTTTTTGCGTTGCCTGTAAAGCAACATGGATATTATCTGTATAAATACCAGCTTGCAAACCATATTTGGAGTCATTTACTTGATCAAATGCCTCTTGAATAGATGTAAACTTCATAATAGATACGATTGGTGCGAATACCTCCTGACAGGAAACCTTCTGCTCCGGTTTTACATTTAATAGTACGGTAGGTTGTAAGATATTCCCTTCAGATTCTCCACCAGTTGCAATAATTGCCCCTTGCCCCTTTGCTTCTTCAATCCAACTTAATGTTCGTTTTACATCTTGTGGACTAATTAAGGCTGAAACATCCGTTGTAGGATCTAGGGGATCACCAAGTTTCAACTCTTTTGTAGCTGCTACAAATTTATCTACAAACAAATCATACATTTTTTCGTGAACATAGATTCGTTGAACTGAAATACATACCTGCCCTTGGAATGCAAATGCACCGGAAACGACACGTGGAATTAATTTATCAATATTAACATTTTCATCGATAATAACAGCCGCATTAGAACCCAATTCAAGCGTTACTTTCTTAAGACCTGCTTGATTGCGTATGCCAATACCTACAGCGGGGCTACCTGTAAAAGAAATCTTTTTCACGCGATTATCCGTGACTAATTTGTTACCAATTAAAGAACCTGCACCAGTAACGATATTTAACGCACCCTTCGGTAATCCTGCCTCTACTAATAATTCACCAATAAAATAGGAAGTTAATGGTGTTTGACTTGCAGGTTTTAATACAACCGTGTTACCTGATGCTATTGCTGGCCCTACTTTATGAGCTACTAGATTCATTGGGAAATTAAAAGGTGTAATAGCTGCCACGATGCCTAATGGTTCACGAACCGTATAGGCAATGCGCCCGTCTCCACCGGGGGCAGCATCCACAGGAATTGTTTCTCCGTGTATTCGCTTTGCTTCTTCAGCAGCAAATTTATACGTTTGAATTGTACGCTGAACTTCAGCTTTGGCGGTTGAAATAGGCTTGGCTGCTTCTAGTGCTATTAGCTCTGCTGCTTCTTCAGCACGTGCTTCTAATAAAGAAGCTAATTTTTCAAGAATAATCGCACGCTTATACAAAGGCATATTCGCCATCGTTTTACGTGCAGCATCGGCAGCTACTAAAGCTGCTTCTACTTCCTCGACATTTGCCTTCGGTATTTCTGCAATGACCTCGCTACTATATGGAGAGCATAATTCTGTATACTCTGCTGCTTCCACCCAATCCCCATTGATAAATAAATTTTTCCTCATTATAATTACCTCACCTTTCGTATTACAACTTACTTGCCAATACCTGATTCTCTACTTCTTGAATCGCTTTTTCTAGAATATCTAATAAATCTCTTAACTCCTTTTGGCTTATTGATAATGGTGGTGAAAATACAACAATATCTTGAGCATCTAGGACAACAGAGCGACATATCAATCCCAACTTTGCTGCCTCTGTCACTATTTGCGGAGCGAGGAGTCTTCCTTCATAAGAGATTTCTATGCCTGCCATTAAACCTAAACCTCTTGCATCTACAATAAATGGATACTTCGCTTGTAATACTTTTAACCCTGCTAATAGCTCTTGACCACGAATTTCTGCATTTGCTACTAAATTATCTTTCTCTATAATTTCAATGTTTTTCAACCCAATTGCACAGGCCATTGGATGACCACTATAAGTGTATCCATGCAATATAGTTCCTTCTGATAACTCAGAAAATTCTTGGTGTATTTTCTCTGAGATCATTACACCACCTAATTGTGCATATCCACTAGTAATACCTTTTGCAAAGCACATCATATCCGGTACCACATTAAAATGTTCCATCGCAAAGAACTTACCCGTCCTACCAAATCCTGTGATAACTTCATCAGTTATCATCAAAATACCGTACTCATTGCAAATTTCACGAATTTCTTTGAAATAATTATCCGGTGCAACATGCACCCCCCCTGCACCTTGTACTGGCTCGGTGATAAAAGCAGCTATTGTTTCTGGACCTTCAGTTTCAATCAAATCACGTAAAGCCTGTAAGGAGAAATGATCTACGAATAGAAAATCCGGTGCATTAGAATTTGTAAAATCACGAAATCCTTTTAAACCCGTCGCACTTGTAGCACCGATTGCCACCCCGTGATAAGATCTCGATCTTGAGATAATTTTTTTTCGAGAAGTTTCCCCTTTTAATATCCAATAATGACGAGCCAATTTATAGGCGCTATCATTGGATTCGGAACCACCGGACGTAAAAAATGTAGTATTTAAATCACCAGGTGCTAATTCTGCTAACTTTTTTGCTAATAGAATAGCAGGCTCATTACTAAACGTTGCAAAACAAGAACTGAAGGCTAATTTATCCATTTGTTCCTTCGCTACTTCACCAAGTTCTGTTCTACCATGTCCGATATTCACATTCCAAAGTGAAGACATACCATCAATAACTTTTTTACCTGTAATATCATACAGATAAACACCTTTTCCTTCTGTAAAAATAAATGCCGGTCCATTTTCCGTCTTTACTGGCGAAGTAGGGTGTAGAAAATGCTTTTGGTCTAACACTTTAAGTTCTTCAACAGAATAATTTCTTTTCATAAAAATACATCCTCTCTTTTAAATGTTTTTAAACAATACACTCACAATTAATAAACAATAAGCTTGCCAACTACTAAAATGTGATTTACTTACATCTCGGAAATAAATTAATTAAATTTTCAATCAATTTCAAATACAGGAATTGTTTCGTCGATTTAATTGTTAAGAGAGATTTGTTTTATCAAATAATTTTCCACACTAATAATTTCCCGATTAAAAGCTTTTTTAGTGTACAAATAATCCTCACTTATTCGTTTGGTTGTACTAGCAGTGCTAGGTTGATTATTCATAAGTGCCATCTTCTCAATATTATTTAAATGGTTTTCGATCGCTTTGTCCGATAAATAGTCATGCGATTCAAATGACGACATTTATAGAAGTTGCAAAGATTGTTGCATTTCTTGTGTCATTTTTAATGCTAGATTTTGTTTTAAATCTAATACCAATTGCATTAAGCCTACCCCCTTTTTCCATAACATTCCTAATCATTCAGCTACCCAAGCTAGAAGTATTATGAGAGACACTATATTAGTTTGAAATGGATATTCCCAAAAGTTAACGATGATTAACTCTCGCTCCACTTAATAATATAATTTGCCAAAACATTAGTTACTTCTACTACGCTATCTAAATGAACACATTCATCTGGTCCATGCATATTTTCTCCAATTGGCCCAAAGCACAATCCTTGTTTTCCGTAATACTGAGTAAATCGTGCATCATTTCCTCCAGCTCTTCCAACCATTATTACTTTATGTCCCATAACATCTTCTGCATTTTCGATGAATAATTTTACAAAAGGGTTCTCAGGATCTTGGTACCATGGCTCCGTTGACCATCCAAACCACTCTATAACAGGTGGGTTTTTATCCATCCACTCATCGCCTAAGACAGATTTCATAATCGTTTCTTGTACTAGTTGCTTAATTTCTTCGCGAGTTTCCCCTGGGATAAAACCAATTCTTCCTTCGAGGATCGCTTCCCCTGGAACTGTCGATACCCAGTCCCCAGCTTTTAGTACACCTAAGTTTAAGTGAACGGACTGTCCAGACCCCTTTTCAAATAAATCAAACTTAACATTTTTAGCACGCCATTCACTTAATTCATCCAGCGCACTAAGGATTTTCATCATTTTTGAAATAGCATTTATGCCTTCATGCGCTAAACCAGCATGCGCTGTTCTTCCCTTTACGTACACTCGGAAATACATAATCCCCCCATGACTTATTGTCATATTCAAATTATGTGGCTCTGTCGAAATGTACCCTTCTGTTACGAAGCCTTCCTCCAAACATGCTAAAGCTCCGCCTCCACCACCAGCTTCTTCTTCTATTACTGAATGTAGCTGAACATCTCCAGCAATTGGATAACCTAAATCAATTAATGTTTTCAATGCGAACCAATTTGAAATAAGTCCTGCTTTCATATCGGCAGAGCCTCGACCGTATAACTTGTTTCCAATAATATCTCCACTCCATGGGTCCATCGTCCAGTTTGAATATGGTACTGGAGAAACAACATCTACATGCCCATGAATTGTTAATGACTTACCATTGGAGACACCTTTATGTATTCCGATAATATTTTTTCGGTCTTCAAACGGAATACCTGAATCAATAAACGCTTCATGAGCTGAAACCTTCTCATATTTTGGTTCAATCTCATGCAAAATCAAGTTAAGTTCTTCATATTTTTTTTTCATGTATAATTGCATCTCTTGTTCATTACCAACAACGCTTTTTATACGTACGACATCTTGAATTATTTTAAATAATTCTTCTTTATTTTCTTCTATATACAGTCGAATTTTTTCTTTCAAAGCAATCACTCCTTTATTTACTTCTTGTGTCATTAAAAAGAGGAAGATTATCTAAGAGATTCTCATCCTCTAAATAATTAATTCAAGACTTTAATCTTATCTTCATTAAAAATCTCTTTATCTAATGACTCCAAGTCATCAATAGAGTCCATGCTTCCAAGTTCTTTTTTAAAGAATCTTGTTATAAACAGCATATAAATGATTCCGATTATAAGCCAAACGATTCCACCTATAAATGCATCAGCGTGTAAATGATACCAAAGAACTCCAGTAGCTAATGCTCCGAAAGAAGGCATAATTAAGTACTTAAAGGTTTCACTGCCTGATCTCCTTTTCTGACGTATATAGAAATGAACAATAACAGATAGGTTAACGAATGTGAATGCAATTAATGCCCCAAAGTTAATGACTGAAGCAATTAATTCTAAATTTGGTCCTATTGCAAATAATGATACGATTCCCGTCAAAACAATCGTAAAAACAGGCGTTCTAAATTTAGGGTGTAAGTATCCGAAAGTTTTTTTAGGAAGTACACCATTTCTGCCCATAACAAACAGCAAACGAGAAGCACTTGCATGAGATGCAAGTCCTGAAGCTACAGTAGCAGCGAAAGCTCCTGCAATGAAAAGCAGTTGGAATAACTTCCCTCCTACATATAAACCAATTTCCGGCAATGTATCATCTACATTTTCGAACACAGAAACATCCGGGAATAATGCTTGTGTAAAATAAGAAGCAATAAAGAAAATACCCCCACCGATTAAAACAGTTAGAAGGATTGCTCTAGGAACTGTTGATGTATCCTTTGCTTCTTCCGTATACATTGTTATTGCGTCGAAACCGATAAACGAGAAAGCTACTACTGTTGCCCCAGTTAAAACGGCTATTAATTTCACATTTTCATGTGATAGTGGATGAATCGTGAATAAAGTACCATTTCCCATACCGTGATAAAGTTGTACAGAAGCAAGTATTATGAAGATACCTATTAAACAAATCGTGAAAACAACGAGTATAAAGTTTAAGCTGGATGTTGATTCCATACTATAAGCATTAATTGCAGTAACTACAATGACATAAGCAAAAACCCAAATCCAAACAGGTACATTCGGAAACAGAGATTCCATATATATTCGAATAATTAATGCATTAACTAAAGGTAATAATAAATAATCTAATAACGATGCCCATCCTACGAGGAATCCTAGGTGAGACCCCATTGTTTCCCGGGTGTATGTATATGCTGAACCAGCAGCCGGGAATACCTGTACCATCTTTCCATAACTAATCGCTGTCAATACCATTACTAACAAGGCGACAAAATACGCCATTGGTACTACACCATTTGTTAATTTTGATACAATTCCAAACGTATCAAAGACCACTGTAGGCGTCATATATCCTAATCCCAGTGCAACAATTGACCAAACACCTAATGACCTTTTAAGCGTAGTGTTATCTGTCATTCATCCATCCCCTTTACATATTTTTAGCTGCTTCATTAATGTTTTAAACTGCGACTAATCAATCTGATCTGTATTGAGCACTGGTGGTTTATGCTTAAGACCTTTTGTCATAAATAATAAATAAATAACACCAATTCCTAACCAAACACTACCAAGAGCAATCGAATAAACATCTAGGTTGAAAAGCAAACAAGTTGTAAGTACTGCTCCGATTAATGGAAAAATCAAATAGAAGATAATCCCCTTTAAGGAGCGTTCTTTTCGCTTACCGTAATATAAAAAAACAACGGATAGATTCACAGCAGTAAATGCAAGTAGGGCGCCAAAGTTAATGAAAGACGCGACAAAGTTTAGACTTAAAAACAATGCAGATAATGATAAAAGACCAATTAATAAAATGTTGTTAACCGGGGTTCTCGTTCTTTTATTTAGTTTTCCAAAAAAATTTTTAGGTAATTGTCCATCTCTTCCCATTGCGTATAATACACGTGCAGCACTTGCTTGAGATGCGGACGCGGAACCAAATACAACCACTGCAGTTTTTGCTAGGAATGCTGCTTGTAAGGCATTCCCGCCTACTAGGAAAATAATTTCATAGGAAGCAGAATCAGCATCTTTAAAACTCGTATAATCTGGCCAAACATTATGTGCAAAATAAGATACGACTACAAAACATAATCCACCAATTATTGTTACTAAAGATATTGCACGCGGTATGTTTTTCTCCGGATTTTTTACTTCTTCTGAAAAAGTAGAAACTGCATCAAAACCGAGGAAAGAGAAACATAATAGTGCAGCACCAGCAACTATATACTTAAATGACTCCTCGGTATTAATAAAGGGATCAAGGTTAAATAAAATGCCAGTCCCGGTTCCAGTTGCTATTGATTTAACTGATAAGATGCAAAAGACAATTATAAATAATACCGATAAGCCTGTTACAATCATGTTGATATTTGCGCTTAACTTTACACCTCTAACATTTACAAACGTCACAAGAACGACTAATGTAAGTATCCAAACATACTGTGGAACTTCAGGTATAGCAGCTGAGAAGAAAATACCAAATAGTAAAAAGTTAACCATTGGGATCAAGAGATAATCCATTAAAATTGCCCATCCCACTAAGAAACCAACATGAGAATTAATAGCTTTTTGCGCATAGGTATAGGCAGATCCCGCAATGGGGTACGCTTTTGCCATTTGACCATAACTATGAGCCGTAAACATCATCACAATTAATGCAAGTACATACGATCCAGCGACCATACCATGAGATATTTTAGAGGCTATGCCGTATGTGCTAAACACTGTAGTTAAAGCCATAAAGGCCGTCCCAGTAACAACAACAGACGTTAAAGAAAGCGATCTAGACAAATTAACTGGATGTTTTATTTTTTTCACTCCTCGAATAGTAATAAAAAAATCTTCCCAGTAAAATGATCAATTAACTAAAATAGTAGGATAGTAGACTGATTCACTATCAATTACGCCTTGGCGTAATTGCGTCCGGATTTTGAATTGTGCCCGCACAATTCATTCCTTTGAAAATCCGTGACATCCGCCGGAGGCTTTTATCTTTATTCAGTAGGTGTTTGGACACCCACTGAAAAGGTACCAAAATCGCATTCATCTCAGCACCTATAGAGGTGGGAGTCTTCTGCTGAATAAAGATAAACAACTTCACCATCCATAATTGTTAACAAAACTTTCGTTTGAAGAATTTCTTTATTTTCTACTTCAAAGAGGTTTTTATCTAGTACAATAATATCTGCTAATTTTCCAACTTCTAATGTACCCAAATCTTTTTCTCTGAATGTGCTGTATGCTGAACCTTTTGTATACGCTTTCAACGCTTCTGCGAGTGTTATCTGTTCTTGACTATTCCACTCATAATCACCAGTAAAGTCTAGTCTCGTAATCGCATGGAAAATTTCTTTAAAAGGATCTAATGTTGCTATTGGATAGTCTGTACCAAGAGCAATATACTCGACTGCGTCGTATAACGTTTTACATAAATACGTATAAGGGTCTTTCTCTTTACCGACACGCAAAGTATGACTTTCTTTTGGCATCAATGCTAGATGAGAAGGCTGTACAGATGGAACAACCCCCAATTCTTTAAATCTCTTAATATCTGTCGGATGAATCACTTCAATATGCTCTAGCGCATGTCTTGAATCTCTCACACCATTATCCATCCTTGCTGCTTCAAATAGATCTAGAGCAAGCCTAACTGCGCCATCACCAATTGTATGGAAGCGAATTTGAAATCCTTCTTTGTCCGCTTTTGTCACCCAGTTTTTGATTGTTTCTACAGGAAAAGCAGTACTCCCTCGTGTTATAGGTTTGTCTAAGTAAGGATCTAACATGTATGCGGTATGTCCAGTTACAACACCATCAATAAACTGCTTAAGTCCTGCAAGCTGTAATTTTTCGGAATTGTACTTTTCACGCAAGCTTATCGCTCTATCTATATCATCATTTAACTCAGGGTAAAGATGAATTCGAGTCGTAAGTTTTCCAGCTTCATCATATGCCTTATACATATCGAAACTATTTAACTTATCAAAACTACTTGCAAACAAATCATTTACTGATGTAATGCCTAATTGAGCTGATTTTTTTAAGAACTCTTCAAACAATTCTTCTTTCCGTTTATCCGGAAATGCGAGAGCAATATCCACAACTAAATTCATTGCTGTTTCAAGAAGAATTCCTGTGATTTCATTATTTTCATCTTTTTGAATCGTACCATTAGGAGGGGCTTCAGTTTCATTTGTAACCCTAGCATTTTCAAGTGCTAAACTATTAACCCACGAATAATGACCTTCAGCGTGGAAAAGAATAATCGGGCGATTAGGAACTACTTTGTCTAAAGAAAAACGTGTCGGCAAGCATTTCTCTGCCCAATTTGTATGATCCCATCCATAGCCTATAATCCACTCATCAGCATGCACGTTTTCCGAGAATTGCTTTACTAAACTAGCAACTTCTTCTTCCGAATGAGCATCCGATAAATTGATACTTGCATGCGAGAAAAGACTACCAAACATGAGATGAAGGTGCGCATCATGAAATCCTGGCAAAATGAGTTGGTTGCCATAATGATATTCCTTCGTGTCTAAACCTATAAATGGTTTTATTTCCTCCATCGAACCTACTGCAATGATTTTGTTACCTTTAATCGCAATAGCAGCTGGCTTTGCTTCATTTTCTAAACCTGTAAATACTGCTTCACTCGAAATAACTTTATCAGCGATAACCATTTATAACTCCTCTCTTTACCTAAGATTTACTTCTAATGGAACTCTTATAACAATCGATTGAAAGCGCTTACACAATTAAAGAAGTTAAATAATCGCAATAAACAATGGGCATCCACTGTTCGCCTATTAAAATAGGCGAACATAGCGGACAAAAGACTCATACTAATTTAAGCTTGTAAACTGGATTTTTCCATTCCAAAAGTGTTGCATATTCTAATGACTCAACATCCCCAGGTAAATAGCCTGGCATTACTTTATTTAATACGTATCCGTTTTTCATTTGGAATGTTAATACAGGATCATATATTTTCCCTTTCATTACCTCTAGTGCATACTCATCTGCACTCATCTGCTCAGCATATTTATAGTAAAAAGGTATACGACCACCTACTAGCATACTTTCTAAGTTAAGTTTCTCACATATTCTTTTTCGGCCATCATACAAATGACGTCCCAATTGTAACCCTCTAAAATCTTCGTGTACTCCAATTTCAATACCATATAGGTTTCTACCATTAGGGTTATGATTTCGAATAAATCCTAAATCACAGATTTGAAAATATGAGTGACTATCTCCGTAATCTTCAAAATTTACAATTAGACTTAAAGCGGTTCCTACAATTTTACCGTTATATTCTAGACAAATTTGACCTTCTGGAAACAACTCAATCTGACTTTCAAAATGCTCATATTTTAATGCCATATCAGGTCCGAAACACCTCATAGAAAGTGCGGCAACTTCAGCAAGATCCTCTTTTAAAATATTGCGGACAACTATTTCTTGTCCATTATTTTTAAAATTTACTTGAGACATAATAAATTCACCCTCTTATTTTATTGGAATTAAATTAAAGTTTATTACTTTATTAATTGTGTAGACTGTCTCCCATACATTCTTTAGAAACTATGTAGGGGAGACATGGAGAATGTAGATAAGTCTACTACAATATATATAGTTACCTAGATTAGTAACATTTTTTATTATTTTAAATAAATCGATACAAACTTCTTCTCCAAGTACTCCTCAAGTCCGTACCAACCGCCTTCTTTCCCCATTCCACTTTCCTTCATACCACCAAACGGAGCTTGTACAACCACTGGAGCTGGATCATTAATACCAACAATTCCGAACTCTAAAGCACGCATCATTCGTAAGCCTCGACCAATGTCTCGCGTATAACAATAAGCTGCAAGACCATATTCAGGATGGTTTGCTCTTTCAACTACCTCTTCTTCCGTCTTAAATGTATAAATTGGTGCAACTGGTCCAAATGTTTCTTCTGTTGTAATCTTCATATTATCGCTTGCATATTGAATAACTGTGGGCTCAAAGAAGTAACCGCTTCCATTATTTAATGTAAATACATTACCACCCGCAATTACTTTACCATCATGTTTCACAGCGTCTTCTACTTGACTTTTCACTTTTTCAAGAGCCACTTTATTAATTACTGGACCGACATTTACGCCATCTTCTAATCCATTTCCTACAACTAATTTAGATACCTTTTCAGCTAACTTTTCTGAGAATTCATCAGCTACAGTTTCTGCTACGTAAATCCGGTTAGTGCTGATGCAAGTTTGACCTGAGTTAATAAACTTAGACACTAAGATACCATTAACTGCTGCGTCAATATCAGCATCTTCAAATACAATATACGGTGCGTGTCCACCAAGCTCCATTGATATTTTCTTCACTGTATCAGACGATTCACGGATAAGTTTTTTCCCCACACGCGTCGAGCCAGTAAATGTGATTTTACGAACGTCTGAGTTACTCGTCATCTCGTTTCCAATTTCTTCAGCTGGGCCAATTACCAGGTTTGCAACTCCAGCAGGTAGTCCAACTTCATGAAAGCATTCGAATACTTTTATCGCCGAAAGAGGAGTTAAGTCAGCCGGTTTTAAAACAATCGTACAACCTGCAGCAAGTGCAGGTGCAATTTTTCTTGTAATCATCGATAACGGGAAATTCCATGGTGTAATAGCTGCACATACCCCAACAGGTTCGCGAATTACCATTAAGTGTTTATCAGCTGCAGATGCAGGAATTGTTTCCCCATAAATTCTCTTAGCTTCCTCTGCATACCACTCTAGATAGCCGATCGCACCTGCTACTTCACGAGTAGCATCTGGTAAAGGCTTACCATTTTCAAGTGTAATTGTTTCAGCTAATTCTTTTGTTTTTTCTTTCATCAATTGAACTACTTGAAACAGGTAGTTGCTGCGCTCATTTCCAGTTGTCTTACCCCAGGATTCAAATGCTCTCTTCGCACTTTCGATTGCTTCTTTAGTTTCAGTTTTACCACCTGTAGCAACAGTTCTAATTATTTCTCCTGTCGCAGGATTTGTTACATCTAATTTATTTCCTGTATCTCGCCATTCACCATTTATATAAAGCACTAGAGAACCTCCCCTTTTTTAACTATAACCACCACTACTCAACTTACTTTATAGGAATAGTTTAGTTGCGTGTATTTTTAAAAGCAGTAATCGAATCGTCTATAATTTGAATCATTTTTTCAATTTCTTCTTTGTTAATAATAAGCGGTGGCGCAATTGCCACAATTTGGTTATATGCTCCAAGCGCTCTTAATATTAATTGGCGATTGAAACATGCGTCAACTACCGCATTTGCTGGGAAAACAGTTTGATCAAACAATTTTCCACTTGTTGGATCTTCATAAAGTTCAAATGCAGCCAACAGACCAATTACTCTGCAATTTGTTACAATACTATGTTTTTCAGCTAAGTAATCTAAACCTTTTTTAAGTTCTTTCTCCATTTCGTTTACGTGGTCAATAATATTATCACGCTCTAGTATTTCAATGTTTTTCAGTCCAATCGCACAAGCAGTCGGATGGCCACTATATGTGAAACCATGTGGGATAACAGCATCGAAGTTAGCAATTGTTTCTCTAATTTCATCATTCATCATGACCCCGCCAAGTTGCGAATAACCACTCGTAATTCCTTTTGCAATTGACATCATATCAGGGACAACATTCCAGTTGTTTACACCAAACATTTTCCCCGTACGACCAAATCCACAAATAACTTCATCTGCCATGAAAAGGATATTGTGCTCGTCACAGATTTTACGAACTGCTTCTAAGTAACCTTCTGGTGGAATATTAACTCCGCCCGCACCTTGCACAGGTTCAATAATAATTCCGGCAATCGTCTCAGCACCTTCTCTTTCAATTGTTCCACGGATAGAATCTGCATAGTTCGGGTCACTTTTATCACCTAACTCGCTGTTTAATAGGTGGGCTGTTGCACGAACAACTCCGTCTATATTTGATGATGCGAACTTGTGGTATGCTGCAAGACCAGTAGCTGTTTGCGCTCCTATTGTTACACCGTGATAAGCATTCGTTAGCGCAATAATCTTTCTTTTTTCTGATTTCCCTTTAAGCTCCCAGTAGAAACGAGCTAATTTAATTGCTGTATCATTTGATTCTGACCCACCAGAAGTGTAGAATACACTATTTAAATCTCCTGGTGCTAACTCAGCTAATTTTTCAGCAAGTAGAATGGATGGTTCATTTGAGAATCCTTTAAATGATGATGCATACGCGAGGGTAGATAATTGACTATTACCAGCATCTGCAAGTTCTTGATTCCCATGTCCTAAGTTCACGTTCCAAAGCATTGACATCCCGTCGATGTATTCCACATCATCCGTACTTGTAACTGTAACGCCTTTACCTTTAACAAAGATAATAGGCGGTCCATTGTCAATTAAAGCCTTCGGATTTGTAGCTGGATGTAGCAAGTGCTTTTTGTCCAGTTTAGCTAACTCTACAGTTTTTGATTGTTGAGTAATTTTAGTTGTCATTGATAAAACCTCCATTTATAAATTAATAATTTGCGATTGGATAGACACACTCTGGTATCAACTAAACTGAAATACAGTTTAGATCCAATTTTTGAATTATTCTTAATTATGAAAATAGTATATCTTTACATTTTTATAATGTAAATTATAATATTTATATGACTTCCATATATTTTATGAATACTAAAAGGAGGAGTTATCAAAATGAACCTTCATCGTTTACATTGTTTTATTACAGTAGTTGAGGAAGGTAGCATTACAAAAGCTGCTACTGCACTGCAAATGACTCAACCCCCCTTAAGTATTTTAATTAGAAAGTTTGAACAAGAATTAAATGTCACTTTGTTTAATCGTTTAGGTAGATCTCTTGAATTAACACCAAGTGGAGTATTTTTATATGAAAAAGGAAAAGAATTACTTGATTTATCTGAGAATACGGAGAAGAAATTAGTCGAGTTTCATGAAGGAATTAGAGGTACTGTGAAATTGGGTTGTACTACTTCAGCAAATCTATTTATTTTGCCAAATGTCTTAAAAAAAATTCAAAAGGAAACTCCTAACATAGTTACACATGTTCGCGAGGGTAATACATCATATATTTTAGAAGAACTAAGAAGTCATAAAATAGATATTGGAATTGTCCGAACTTCAGTGAGAGCGGAGGACATCCATACTTCAACACTACTAACAGAACCTTTACTTTTAGCCCTTCCACCCAACCATCATCTATGTGAAAAAGATTCTATTGATATTGCAGACTTGAAAAACGAACGATTTCTTTTAAATACAACATCTTATGGATCAGGTGTTGCTGATGATGTGATCGAGGCATGCCAAAAAAGTGGATTTACGCCTAATGTCGTTTACTGGGGGACAGAAACATTACCAACACTTATGATGGTAATGAAAGGCGCAGGAATTTGTTTTGTACCTAGCTGTTTCAAGCTACTTAATTCTCCTGATTTACCGGTACTTAGACCACTAGCAAATCCAGTGTTACAAACAAAACTTAATATAATTACACTTAAGGATCGTTACATGACATCAATTTCCAAACGATTTCTTGCGATTACCGAAGAGGTTGCAGAGAAAATGACAAGCATTTTCAATGATTAATCTGACTACTCCCACAGCTAAAGCAGTGGGGTTCTTATATACTTAAGAGAAGCGTTACAAAGCTCTCCACAGATGGTGTTGCCATGTCCTGTGTACAACATCTTTGATTTATCCTCTGTTCCATAAGACTTTCTTATTTACACAACCGATGTTGTGTTGGCAATAAGTTTTAACGAAGGCAGGTAGCTCTACCTACGGAGGAGTACCCCTCACAAAAAAGCACTTCATTCCTCCCACCTCTGAAGAATTGGGCTTCCTGAAGCTCAATTCTGTGATTTTAAGACATTCACTTTTATTTTTTTCAAAGAAAAAAGTGAATAGGAAATTACCTACTTACTTACTTACTTGCAATTCACTTGATTTTTAGGACATACAATTAAAAAATATCTCTCAAATTGTTGGCTAGTTCTTCAATATCTAAATCTAAATACTGTGTGGTTACCGCTAAATCACTATGTCCTAACGCTTTACTAATCAACGCGACACTTGCCCCTTTTTCTAGTAAACTCTCTGCATATGCTCGTCTAATTGCGTGAGCATTGATATTTTTCAATCCATATCGTTTAGCATATTTATTTAACTGTTTAGAACTCGCACAATTAGATGATTTATTAGTATTCATAGCCAGACCATTTTGTGTAATAAATACATTATGATTACCTGTACCGAAATGATCTCTAACACCATCATTTAATTTGATTAAAACTTTTAATATTGCAGCTACTTCTTCATCAATTGGCAGCTTTAAAAATTTGTGATTCTTCAAAGCTAAACCATCTAACTTTAAAAATAAATTATCAAAATCAATATGACGTTCGCGTAGTTACCTAACGTACTAATACGAATCCCCGTTTTATACATTAACTTAATGGCTGCAGCATCACGAAAACCAATAAAAGTTGTTTGGTCAATTAGATGCAATAGCTTACCAATGTCCGATTCTTTCGCCCCTTCTTTAACCTCTTTATCCACTTTAATATGGATAGTCGCCCAGATGCGGTCTTTAATCCAACTGTTATTATAGAACTTGCTTAATACGGCTTTAATTGATTTTAAACGAATCAACTTTGTTCGCGGCGAAACTTCTAATACATCTAAATAATGATAAATTGATTCTACTGAAATATCCTCAACGTACTGTAAACGATTAACCGTCATAAATTGATTAAAAATGTATTCATAGCTTTCAATAGTACGTTGCCGATGCCCCACAATTTGCATTTGTTTAAATACCGTTTCCAATGCTGCAGCTACTGTAATAGCATCGCGAACGTCCTCATACTGTTTTGTGGGCAGTACAACCACATCACCACTTACTGCAAATACACCATGCTTTCTACTTTTAGACAAAACAAAAAAACCTCCACTTTCATTACTGAATTTGAAGGTCTACGAATAGTTAAAATATGTAGGGATAAGAAAAGGGATATTCAACAAGAGATCAACTCCCGTTCAATATCCATAGTCTGTTAAATTGTTGATATGGCTACGTTTGTAGTCACTTTATGTATGGAGACGACAGGTGTCACTACACACTGTTAAACCATATTTACATAGTTACGATAAACCGTTATATATCAAGGTTTTATTCATTTTCTTGTGAATAAAATTACGACAGAAAGTAATGTTGTAAAACATATTTTGTACTTTTTTTGTACTTTTATTTGTACTAAAAACCAAACTTTATTAACACGAAAATAAGTAAAACCATTGTTGAAATAAAATACTTTAAATACCATTCCCGAAGACCTTCTTCTTCCTCATATCCTTGTGGCATAAAGAAAAAATTATCAACGATTTTATAGATGCGTTGAATATCAGTGACTTTGATTAATTCCACCACTTCATAGATTCCCTTTAGTTCATAAATTACTTGCGCTTTGATTTGATTTGTAATTTTTCTTGCATTTGAACTAAAGTATTCAACTTTTTTAAGTACGCATTCTCCATTTCTATTTGTTTAATACGTGCTTCTCAGGCCTCAACAGATCCTTCAGCTGGTGTTGATTTCGTTGTTCTTTTGTTTTCTTTTTTCATGGATGGATGCCCCTTCTTTTTTAGAAACGAGGGCATTATAACCACCAACCTCAAACTTCATCTTCTAATTCCGAATCATGCCAGGAGATGAAATATTAAATAGTGCAGCTGTGTCAATCGAAGATGTACCTGTCTCTCTCATATAATTAAGTACATTCATTTTATAGTCAGCTGAATATTTTGTATAGGACTTTAATAAAGTCTCTACACCCTTTTTTTGATAACGGCGAACCCATTCACTTACAACCTTAGCTGTCACTCCGATATCTTTCGCGATATCAATCATAGGTTCATTTCCATTCTATCACTGGACTGCTTGAATATGTCGTTCAGCATTTACTTTTACGGGGCAGTTCATATTATAGTTTCTGTTTTTTATCTGTATATTTAATGATACATTCACCAAAATGATAGTACGAGGTGGTAGAATATACTTATTTGGATAGGTAGTATCAAGTTAAAGCATGGTTATAATACATACAATTTATATTCCCTTTAATAAGTAGCACTATATGAAACTTTTTTAGCATTGCCAAATAATTTAGCATTCGTATCATTTACTGAATTTGATAATCCATAATAAACATCAATCCAGTAAGTACTTAACCCCGTTCCAGCACCAGTATCGGAAACAGTAAATTGACTTTTGTTAATATTAGGTCCTACTAAATATAGTGAACTATCAAGAGTAATTGAAGTTCCAAAAGGAATAACAGGGTTTTTATTAAAATCTTTATGAACGGCAACTGTGTTATATTGCACATTATAGTACCCATAAGTGGCCCCATGCCCAATTGTTAAACCTGTGTAAGCGGTAGTATTTTGATCTTTATGATATTGTGTGGCAGCGTATGCTTCTGGTGTAAAGTTAAACACAGTCCCAATTAATAATGTTGTTATTAAAAATACTATCTTCCTCATTTTTAACCATCTCCTTTAATTTGATGAAACAAGATGCTTTCCATTTTTGACATTAAAATAAACAGCTACCATTTGTTTTTGGTCATTATTCCATCCTATTACTAACATTAGGGGAGTACCTGTCTCCGGGTCTTTCCGAATCATAAAATTATAGCCTTTGGCCCAATCTTTACCTGGATTAATATTACCAAATTTCAGTGCTTTTTTAAGTAATTGAGGTGAGTCGTAGTTTATCTCTCCCAATCTTAAAAACTCTTTTTTGGGATAAGGAGAAGCATCATTCCTCGTAAAATCATTTTCTTGATCTATTTTTCCATCATGAATGGTTACTAAAAAATACTTATTAGTATCTGGCACTCCAAATGAAATATTCCAATATTTTCTTTTCCCATTACTCCCAATTAACTTCTCTGTCTTATCTTCTAAATCTATATTTACTGCTTGTAATAATTGTGCATCTTCATCCCATTCCAAAGCAGAAGGGTATGCAAGTTTAATTGCCTCTAAAATGGATAATTCAGTTTTTATTTGAGAAGAATGCGAGCTCAAAAATGGTATTACAATGACTAATAATGCAGGGATTAATATCAGTAAAAAAACAATCCATTTCTTTTTTACTTTTTTTTCATATAATCACCCCTTTTTAAGAGTAAATGTATCATTATGTAAATACTACCATTTTTTTCTAATTGCTTGTCTATATTTTTTATATGATACATCAAACCTATTGGATGTTCTAATTAATAGCAAAAAAACGACCGAGATAGTATGTTTTTGAACTGCAACCCGTCAAGTAGACAGCGGAAATAATAAAAATTGTATTAAGGGGCTCAAGCCGTTTAATCGTTTTTGGTAGCGATGAAGATTATAAAAATGAATATAGTAATCAATCTCTAGTTTTAACTCGATTTGATGTTTGCTATGTCTCATCAAAAATACTCCCCTTAGTTAAATAGATTTTATTTTTTAATCTGTCTACCTAATAGGGAGCATATCAATTGAGTACCTCGGCTTTTCTATTACTAACTACGCTGTGCAATGATAAGTTTTAAACCTTCATAATCACCTGTAGTTAGCTCCCTTTCATCGAATTTCTCTAACCAAGATTTATCAATTATTTTTTTATCGATTGCCTGTTCAATGTAGTCACGAACTGCTGCTTTTGTTTCTTTAATTGTAAATTGCATTTTATCATCATCCTTTTCTGTCGGCTTATTGTCTTCCTCATTTTTATTGGTAAACCAAGATAATGGATTATTACCGTTTAGTAGATTTAAATCCACATTGCCTTTAATACCAGCAACTGTCCCCTTCTCTTTGAACTACCATAAATCACATGGATAATCAGGCTTTAAACCTGGCGCGCTCGTGAGGCTGTAGCGCGGAATCCATAGGAAATCATAGTTTCTAACAGTGTTCATCTGATACGGCTTGTAAAAGTGGTGTCCTGTATACAGCCCAACTTTGACGCCTTTGCCTTTTAAATAATCGATGAATGCTTGTGTGCCTTGTACAATATTTTGAACGCTTGCTCCGAAACTTTCCTCAACATCCACAACGTAAAATAACGGCTTATGCGCTTGCGCTCGTTCGTAGAAGTCTTTCGCTTGCGCCAATGCCTCGGTCTTATTTTTGAACGTTACATAAATGTGTACACCGAATGGCACGTTGTATTTTTTACAACCTTCGATATTTCGAACGTATTTACGATCAATAGTGGTCGTACCATATTGGGTGCGGGTAATGGCTAATTCAACTTCTTTTCTTGCTTTAGACCAATCAATATCTCCCTGGTGATGTGATATATCAATGATTTTACTCATTTCGTTTCACCGTCCTTTGGGGTATCGTAAAACAACGCTTGTGTACTATCTGAAACACCTTTTGTTGTTGGGTCAATGATAATACCAAGCAAACCTAAAATGCTTAGGATCGTCTCAGAAATGGCTGTTACTTGGCCGTTATAAATCGTAATATCGACATTAAAAATGCCCGCTATTTGATTAGCGAGCACAATAAGTAATGCAATTAATGACACCCAAAATTGTTTGTGGCGTATACGTACTTTCTAGTTAATTTTCATGTGTAATTCCCTCCACTTTATCAATTCGTTTATGTGCTTGCTTTGCTGATTCTTCCACACGTACTAACCGTTCGTTATGGGCTTCAATTTTTCTCGCTTGGTCCTTTAAATCCAATCAAATATCATCGACGCCCCTTGCAATGTAATCCACTTTTGAGGATATACTTGCCTCAACTGCCCCCTGATTTTTACTATCTTTTTTCATTGTTACAATCACACCGATAACGCCTAGTAAGGCTCCTATGGCTCCGAAAAGTAATGACATTTCAATATTCATATAACACCTACTTTCGCCAATTTGTGTACGTTTCAAAGACATACGTGGTACCTGAGAAAGTTCTGTAACCTTTTCGGCATTCATAGCTTTACGCTGTTGTTATTTCTGTACTGTCCGACACTTTTATTTTTGATGTATCAATTTTCAAATATGTTCGTTTCAAATATTCATCTTTTGAATAAGCCTTACGATTGAATTCATCTTCCGTCATTTCTGCAGGAGGATTCAGCGCAAACATAATAAAGTTATCAGTCTGTTTATCGATGTCAGCCAAATCGCCTTTAAGTAGTCCGCGCGGCACATGAAATGCCATCGCTACATAATTAAAAATATCATCCACTAGGTTACTTATATCTCGACTATCTATTGTTAAACCTGTTTTTGAATCTGACATATCTTCAATTTCAAAACCCTCTTGTAATTGGAAATCAACACCTTTCTTGTCTGGATCAAACCAATTCTTCAATTGATTTTCAAACATGTCATCAATCGCCTCTTGCGTTTCATCCTGCGGTCTTAAAAAATCACCTTTAATTAATACTCGCTTATTATTTTTTAGCTTGTAATAACTTTTAGCCGCCTCAATCATTTTCCCATGTGATTCGTATAATTCATCGATCACTGACAATATTTTTGTATCTGTAAGTTTTAAACGAATAACTTCGGATTCTGAATACTTTCTATCAAGCGTCAAATCACCTATTTGGATACCTGAATATACGTTTTCATAGAAGGCGTATTCTTTAACATTAAAGCTATCAGCTATATAAAAATTGTCATTTTCCATGATGATTAAGCTTTCACCTTCATAAATGAGTTTTCGAATAGCTTTATGGAAAAAGGCAGTTGCATTTTGATTTTGATTAGGCTGCACATTTAAAGCATAATACATGTTTCCTCTATACAATTTTCCTTCTTTATAGGTTTTTATTTCACATCTCGATAAAGCGTTAGCGATAAGATTCACACATATTTCTACAGCTAATTTTTTGTAATAATACTCAGCTGATAACTAATAATAGTAATCTTTCAAACTCTCTAATTTACCTTTTTTTAAAAATCGTTTAATCCATTGCCACATTTCTAATTTCACCTCCTAATAGCTATAAGTTTTAATAGCCCGTTTAACATTTTCTTTCGTAATAATTTTCGTGACGAGTAGTTCATCAGCTCTCCACATACCTGTAACAAAACAGTCAAATCCGTCTGTCTTCCTTCGAATTGGCTCTTTCTTTGAATACTCTTTATTGCAGTCCTTTTTGATGATGACTAGCACATTATTCGTATACCAGCGCATCAGCGGATTATATCCAAAAATAATTTGCTTATTTGCAAATGCCGTTTCTATTCGAGGCTCAAGTAATGCATCTGCTGCCTTCGGATTACGTATAACTTCTACTTCAAATCCAGCATCTTCTAATGCCGTTCGTACTAAGTCAGCTCTAAAATTATCAATGATAATCTTTTTAATTTTATAGATTTTCCGCGCTTCCACAAAATAATTCACGATATGTTTAATACCAATTGTCGGCTCGTCAACTACAGTAAGCAGTCCTTTTTCTTCCCATTCGCGAATAGGAGCTAATATTTTTTTGTTATCCTTTTCATTCCGCTTCTTTGAATAAGCATAAAAAATATCCGCAAACTCTTTACGGACAAATGAATGAGCTTTAAATGCGTAATTACCTTCTGGTCGGAATAATAATCCGCATGCTGCAAAATCTCTAATACTAGCGTAATCTAAACAACCTATACATTCATGCCCCTTTAATTCAGGCATTTCATTTTCAGTTGCCGCCATGATTTCATCCCAAGTAGCCACCGATTTTTGTAAATCCGTTATTGGACAATTCATGCGTTTGGTCATAAATTCTTCACGGTTTGACGGATCTTCTTCTAAGTCATCATATTCTTCATAAATTGTGTCGAGAAGACCTTGTGCATATTCACTCAGCGGTTTAGACAACATCGGATTAGCTTTTTCCCAAAGCTCTGGATTATCTACTTCTTTTTCATCATCCAACTTACAGATAAACGGAAATAAAGCATCAGATCGAGCTTCCCCATTTAATACATTCATAGCTCTTTCTTTGAGCTTGTCTAAAAAACCATCTCGAATATAACCATCTGTACCGATATATAATTCTCGTGGATTTGCCTTTTTTCCAAGACCAGAAATGTGTACACGAACATCTTTATTTGTTTCAAAATAATGTATTTCATCAAATACGACTGCACCATCACGCAAACCGTCTTTTGTATTACCATTAGATGTCCTAAATCTAAAAACACTATCTGTTAATTTGGAAATTATTCTAGTAGCTGTTGCTTTGAAATATTTCTGTAGAGTACTATTCCGTTTGATTGTTTTTTCTGCTTCTTCCACAGATGTTTGTGCCTGTTCTTCAGAATTAGCCACAACCTAAATATTATATTCTCTAATACCATGTAAATCGCTAATCAAGAAATTTCAAATAACCGTGATTAATCCATTCTTACCGCCGCCACGACCAAGCATCCACAAATGTTTTCTGTAAAACACGCGGTCATTCTTTTTAAAAAATAAAAAAACGAAAGCAATTAAGAACTTCTGATAAGCATTCAGAGGAAAGTACCACTTCTCCCCAAAATTTATGCAGTCCTCAATCATTTCGTCATTGAAATACAAGTCATCACGTGACAAAATATCACGCTCTAAATATTTAATTAAAAGTTCTCCCTCTTTATTAAGCTTGATTTTACCCTCTCGATAAAGTGAAATATATTCATCTACATATTTTTGTCGCAACACGTTAAGTTAAGTCAAATCACTTCTACTATCACTACCACTATTAGTTGTAGTCTGTGACGGTAATGGTTTATCCAAACCTAAATCTTTACCAAGAGCGATTAACGAAGCATTAATTTTATTTTTCTCTGCGATGGCCGGATTAGGTTTGGTGAATTTTTGCGAGCCATTTTCTGTTGTAATCATCACACCAAATTCTTCTATCGCTGCATCTAACATATAATATATCTCTATAAGATTAATATAACGTTCGACCTTCTCAACTTCGATATTTCTATTTTTATCGATGAGCGCCATCAACTCTTTTTTTATCGCATTTAATTTTCTTTTATTCACCATCCCCCCCCTTACGCGAGAAAAATTCAAAAAAAATTTGCGAGTACAGAACCCTACCCGTTGAACGAATCCCTTAAAAAAGCCGGAATTTTTTGACCGGGGGGTATTTATTTTACATATTTTAAATGCTGATCAGCGAAGTCAACGATGTACCAAATTTCTTCGGCCGAAATCGACAACAAATTACATGCGAAGTCAAGTTTGTTATTGTTTTTCAATTGTTCTCGTACCTTCTCAATCGTCATGTGCTTGCACTTACGAGCATTGACACAATCTCTTATCTGTTTGTATCGATAGTAAGCGTAACGAGTAAAGGCGTTCAGCATGTCTCGCTCATACCAATCATGTTGTGGTTTTAATACAGCTACCTCGATAACATCAGTGTCATATGTCCATGTGCCATCTGTGAGTTGCATGTTACCACCTCTCATCATTCATATACTTGGTTGCCCTCGTTATCTCTAGTCGATCATGTACATCGTTGTGACATTTAATGCATAAGCATTGTAAGTTGCTTAGAGTCAATGACAAATGTGGATGCGTCTTAACTTCTTTCATGTGATGAACATTTTCAGCTTTGTGATAGCGACCAGCTGCTTTACATAACTGGCATTCATAGTTGTCACGCTTTAACGCTTCTTTGCGTAAAGACATCCACTCACGGCTCTTATAAAATTTCATCAACTCATTATTATTAATGTGCTTGATTAGTTCTTGTTTACATTCAGTTTTAATCATTTCATTGTTCAGCCCTCCACAATTAGACTAGATCATGTACTGCATCTGCATTGCCGTATGTTAATCCAAACACACTCACCTTGCTATTCATTACGTGTACTAAATCATCGCTGTATGCATTGATGTAGAACTGTTCTTTCGCATCGAATGAAATAGCTGGCACTGTGATTACCTCTCTGACTCCTTCTGCTTCAATACCTACAAATACAAATGGAACTTTATATTCACGTGCACCGTTAAACGTTTTAGTTTTGTTTTGTTAATGGCATATACTTTACCCTCCACAATTCATAATGATTTGCTCATTAGCTTTTATAGTCTGTTTAGCTTTCGACTTTATATCTTCAAGACTGCACACCCTATTCATAACCTCACGATTAACGCCTACGATTACTTGATAGTCGATAGGATATGCAATCTTCAAGGCATAATAAAAAGCATCCATAATGGATGCTCCCTTTTTAGACATTTAATTATTTGACTTCTAGGATTTTCGTAATGTAATTTTCGATTTTAATAATATTTTCATTCAAAACTTCTATAAATTTTTCATAATTAGAATTGAACTCTCCATTTATTTCTATCCATTTTAAATAAACATCATTTTTTAATGCATCAATAGAATCATCAAATTCCCAATTTAAATTTATGTAATTTTTATATGCATCAATGAACTTAAAAACTTCTACATTAAACGTATCAATATCTACCTCATTTTTTATAAAAATTTTTAATTTCTCAATTTCTTTTCTAAAACTTAATATTTCATCAATATCAAGCTTTAATTGATCGCGATAACTATTATCTACCAAATTATACTGGTTTATAAGTCGAAGTCTTTTTCTTAATATTTTTCCACTCACTTCAACTTCCATATTAGTTAATTCACCTTTTATTTTATGAACAAATTCTTTCAATTCAACTAATTTGTTTAAAGCTGTATTGGATTTGTTTACTTTTAATTCTAAAGCTCTGTTTTTTTCATGGTTTTCAAATTGTTTGTTCATTTGATAAGTAGCGACAATATAAGCACCTAAAGCTCCTAATGCACCACCAATCATACTTAATATCCCTCCGATAATTGAGGCTTTATTAGGACTGTCTTCTCCGATTACTTGAAAAGCAATCGCTAAAATTCCAAATAAAAATACTCCTGCAAAAATACAAAGAATTACTTCTATGACTCTTCTCATTTTAATTCCTCCAAGATTTACTAGGATTATCTTATCATGGAGAAAATCAAATGAATATATAAGCATTATAAAAAGCCACACCTTGTTAGATGTGACCTTTCATCTTAAATTTTAATAATTCGACACTATATGTAATACCTATTAATTAATTGTAATACCCTCGACTTCTTGCAAGTATTTCTTCATTCTTGAATCTTCCCTCATATATTTAAGTATTGGCCATTCTCGCAATTCTTCTATATCTAGTGAATCAGGGTCGCGATCTAAAATTCGGAAAAATTCGTCTGAGTTTTCTAATAAAGATAATTTAACCAGTTGAAAATAAGTTTGTAATCCGCTCACATCGCAATTTCTTATTGATTTTTTAATCTCTTCAAAATTCCCGAGTTCCTTTTCACATAGCCATATATTCATCTGTGTAATAATTTTATCGGCATGAGTGTCAGCTTCTGCAAGTAAAAACTCATAAATAAATTTAGCAAACTCCCAATCTTGTTCTTGCATTGATTCAAAAGCCTGTTTAAATATATAGTCGTTTGCATCGTCCTCACCATCTTTATTGAACACTTTCCACGCTTCCAATAAAAGTATTACTCCAAAAATTTTAACATTGTGAACTGCCTTATTTAAATAATCCTCAGAAATAGAAAGTCGTTGCCCTTTAGTTACTTTTTGCGAGTATTCTTTAGAAACTTTATTTAAATATACATTGTTTATTACTCCATCGTTATGCACAAATAAGTTTCTTCTACTATAAGCTTCATTAATCACTTCTGTGAATAAATCTATTTTTTTTGTATTAACTCCTGCTTTATTTAAGTAAGAAATCCAACTTTTGAATCCCCCGTACATTATATCAATAACTTCAATTTCAATTAAATGTTCCAACGCCTCGTCTAAACTCTCAAAATCCATAAGATCTCTATATTTAATAGATTTTTCATTAGGATTAAATGCGTTTGGAAATTTAAATAATCTCATCTTTATAATATTTGAGATTAAATTTTCAAAATATATCATTAAACTTGTTAGTGAGTTCCTGTATAGTAATTCTTTTTGTCTTGTAATTAAATCGACTATCCTCATTATTTCCCCTATTTCTCTTTCCATTTGAGAATTAGTGATTTTAAAGGCAACTTCTCTGGTTTCCTTATCTTCGACTTCTCTTGCAAAGATATTTACGCCTTTATCAGCAAATTTTTCATTTGTCTCATTTATTATCTGAATATCAAAATTTCCTTCACTAAAATTTTTTGATAATTGTAAAACATCGCTTAAAAGCTCTGCTGCAGCTTGGGTAAAATCATTATTTTTAATGCCTCTGCTCCTAAAATTAATATTCATTAATTCATCTTGAACCTTAATAAATAGTTCTAAGGCTTTTAAATTTTGTATAAAATTATGAAATTCAGTTTGTAATTTTGTCAATTCAATCTTCCCCTTTGCTAAATTTAATACATGGTAAATAAATTAATATTTGGAGAATACACAGAAACTAAAGAACTAAAAAATACACGTATTCATGATTATATTAACTTACATTTTATACAATTTCAAAATAAATAGACAACAAAATCCAAAGGGATAAATTTTTGCTATCTATAACAAATATTTCATACTAATATTATCATGGTCATTTTGCCTTGCATATGTCCACAAATTTCCTTATTCAATTTTTAGTCCATAAACCCCAAAAAGTAGAATAGATAATCGCTCAGCTACTAATTGTTCCTAGATATACTCACGGATCGTATCAGGCTTCTTTAGATTACCCTTTACCATTAGCTGTTGTGCGGATCAGTACATGCATCAATGGTTTCCTCCTCTATTGTAGATTGTTTTCTTTTAGCATCCTTTTCATTTCGTTAGCTACTTCATCAGCTGCCCTATGAAACGACTTGCCTTCACTCACCTTTATTTTTATATCGTTGATTACTTCCCGTGTCGTTCGCTTAGCATCAGCCAATCCTTTATTGTAAGCTGCATCTACTGCCTTACGTTGCCTATTTCAACTAATCACGATAACACTTCCAACGACTACGACTACGAATACAATAAAGATATTTAAGAATACATCCAATCCCATTCACCACCTCCCAAGGCATAATAAAAAGCCACACCTTGTTAGATGTGGCTTTGGACAAATTACTATTTGTGAATATTTGTTATCAAACTATTAAAGTAGATTGCCTTCCCTCTTTTCTTTTGAATTCTTACTAGACTAAGAAATAAAAAAATAGCGATAACACCGGTTAAAATACCAGTTAACAGAGATACGGAATGTTGCTCTAATTTAGAAAACTCGCCCAATGGTAATCTAAAAATAATCATTAAAAATCCAAATACCCCTAAAATTGTAGGGAAATATTTAGATGGATCTAAATTTTCTTCAAGTTGTTTAGCTCTAGCTTTTACTATTAATACATCATTTTCATTTAATTTTTTTAAGCTATTAATATTGTTTTTTACGATTCTTTCGTTTTCTGTTTTTATTATCAAATTAACATCAATAAAAGTTAAGAAAGAATCATCTTTTGACATTGCATCAATTAATTCGTCTCTGAATTTCATATCTTGGATACATTGTTCTATTTTATTTAAATTAGACATAGATAACATCTCCCCCATTACAATTATAATTGTAACGGAAGGTGATTACATTAACACAATTTTGATATAACAAAAGACCGTACTATTTCTACGGCCTCTCATGCTTGTTTCCGACATACACGTACAAAGTAAACGTGCTTATATTTGTAAGGAAATTTTGTTTACACATTTCCGTGCGCTTTTTGATACTACTATCATATAACGGATTTTCAATAGATTCAGCAACTACATAGTAAGGTACTATTTTAATACATTACTTAGATGATACTTTTTCAGCATATTGCATCATACGCATTATGTTAGCGTGTTTCATCTTGATGTAATTTGTACTGTAGTTTAATTCACAAGCGATTGTTTCGAGCGCCTTGCCTTCCACATGCTTACGATAGAGTATTTTGTATTCAAGCCCATCGAATGTACTAATGAGTTTTTTCAAATCATGAAGGTCATTTAATTTATGAGCTAATTCATATTCAATTGCTTCAATCTTTTCTTCTACATTTGCACCTAATGATTTAGCTTCTAGTTTATATTTACCTAAATCATTTACGTTCTCTCAACGCTTCAATTCACGTTTTGTTTTATCGAGATTGTATTCAAGGTAAGTTATTTGTTCTTCAAGCTTTCGATAATCTTTCAACCATTCATACAAATTTAACATCTCCCTTTTTTCACAAAATAAAAAAGAACAACAAATGAAAGTAGCACCAACTACTAACAAATGTTGTCCTTCAGAGGGCTGATAGAACTTACTGTTCATATTTTTTTATTTCACTCATAATTTCATCTATTTTTTTTTCATTAATATAATGTTCAAATTCTTCTTTTCTGATAATTTCTGAATTATTTATAAATTGAATTTTAAACAAAATTTCCTCATATCTAATCCTATCTTCAGGATTTTCAAAAGCTTTTTCTTCAAGTAATAGTTCTGAGATAAAAAACAATAAATATTCCACTTTACTATTACCATCACTTTTATTTAATATATTTTGTATTATAGGCATTGTAACCGCAACTACTATCGTGTACCCTCCAATCACTACTGATTTTTCAGCCAGATCTGGAAACGGAAAATACATTATTAAATACAAGAAAAATAATATCTCGAAAATAAATACACCTATTAAAATATTTTTTATTTTACTACTCTCTTTTCTAACATAAGTATGTTCCTTATTATGAAATAACATGCTATCTAGTCTTGCAGCTGCATCATTTTTACTGATATAAGCATCAAATAACATGTTATTTAGTTCTTCTACTTTGGAAAATTTTCTATTTTCATTTCTTGAACTTTTTAACCGCTTTTGTTCTTTTGTTTTTTTTATTTCCCTTTGTTTTCTACTTAAATTTTTCTCTGTCAAAACTCCTCACCCTCGTCCCACTTTACTCTTTTTACCCTGCCCTGTTGAGTGACAATTTTGGTTTCTGCAAATGCTGGCAATTCTGATACCTTGGCCTTACCACCAGATAAAATAATCACACAGTTTTCAGGTAACTTCATTATATCAACTTCTAACAGACCATCGCAGTTTATTTCTAAATTTTTCATTCTCATTTTATCAACACCTACCTTGTTTGTTTATTTCTTTTTTCAACATTTCCTAATCGAATATGAACCCTCAACCAAAACTGGCACTCCACCTTGTAGGGTTATGTGCAGTTGATGCATTTCTTTTTCACATCGATAAACATGTATTTCTCGACCTTCAACCTCAATTATTTCTTCTATCGCCACCAATGTAGAATCAAATTCTTTTACTAATGATTCAAAACGCAATTTGAATTTTATCTCTGCAGGATCCGTCGACTCATTCACTTTGTCACGTAATTGGTCCAGCTCTTTTTGCACCGATTCAGGAATTACCTCAACAGTTGCCGCTTCGATAGGTTTAGCCTTTAAACTCTCTTCTAATTTTTTAGCCCTGGACTCAGCAACAGCTAATTCACAATGTTAGGTAAAAATGCTGATCGCCCTGGTGCATTCATGATGAAAGTAAACGGCGATAGTATGGATAAAATTATTCCAAACAATAGTTATGTTGTTTGTATTCCAGTGGGAGAACATGAATTACATGATAATGACATCGTTATTTATTCTTATAATAATGAATCATCAATGAAACGTTTTAGTGTGCGTGGTGATTATGTAGTCTTTAGTCCTGAATCTAATAATCCAAGATATTTTGATTTCGCCATTTCTAAAGACAACGAGAGTGAAGTTGAAATTTTAGCAAAAGTAATTTTATACGCGGTCACTTTGGGGTAGCTAGATGCTACTCTCTTTTTTGAATAGGAGGGATATTATGCCTGTATATAAAGGGGAAAAACGAGGAAAATATTGGGTTAAAATGCAAATTGAATTACCTGATGGTACAAAGAAGCAGCATAAGAAAACAGGATTCACAAGTAAAGGTGAAGCCCAAGAGTACGAGGCAAAGATGAAAGCTGGTGTACTTGAAAATGTATCTAAATTGACTTTCGAAGCGGTTGCCATCAAGTATCTAAATTGGTATGAGACTAGAAGAAAACCAGCTTCTTTTGCAAAAGTAGAACCCATAGCAAGAAAATATCTAATTCCTTATTTCGGCAAGAAAAAAATAGAACGCATTAGTACAGCTGATATTATAGAATGGCAAGATTACATGATGAAAACTAAATTTGAACAACGTTGGGGAAAAAATAATATTAGCGAATGACACATTATTATCTATTCACACTAGGCTATCGGCCATTTTTAATTTCGGTATGAAACATCACAATTTAAAAATGAATCCTTCAGCTGTTGTTGGTAATTTCGAATTAAAACCAGTTAAAAGGCTTAACTTTTGGGAAGTACATGAATTTGAGGATTTTTATAACGCCATCGACAACATAAAATACAAAATCGCATTTCTATTACTGTTTTATGGGGTATACGAAAAGGCGAATTGTTGGGGTTACAATGGAAAAACGTTGATGATAAGAAAAGAGAAGTTTTTATCGAAGTTAGTGCAGGTAAATTCGGTGTAGATGACACAAAAACTGAAGCTTCGGAGCGTGTTGTTTCAATACCTGAAAGTTTAGTAAAGTTAATGATGGACTACAAAGAAAGTTTGCCAGAGGCTTTTAAGGAAGATGATTGTTTTATATTAGGTGAAACAGGCACTAGACCTTTATCGCCAACACAACTTGATCGTATGTATGATAAATATCTAAAAAAATCGAACGTCCGCAGAATCCACATTCATGAATTTAGACATTCGCACACTTCATATTTGATTAATAAAAAATGCACTATAACTGTTGTTGCTGCTCGATTAGGTCATAAAGATGTAGCTGAAACATTAAATACTTATGCTCACCTTTACCCTAATTCACAAGATGAAGCTATAAAAATAATAGAGCAAGACATCAAAATATGATGCCTGCTCTATTGATTTAGTACAATTTGTACTTTTCGTGTACTCGATTATCTTAAAACTTTGATATATCCACGTTCCTCGAGTGAATATGGAGACGACAGGTGTCGAACCCGAGTCTAGAAACGCCAATACTTCAGCTTCTACGAGTGTATCTTGCCTATTCATCCTATATCCTCCAATCCCCACACCAATCAACTTATAAATATGGCATACGTTTTACAAATATCTCCCCTACCTATTATATAGAATAGGCAAAAAGTAAAAATAGATTCCTTTTTGCACTATTGACTAATTGATAACCTCCCCTTCTGGTAACTTCCCATCCTTAATCCACTCTTCAACAAAACGGTTAAAAAACTCAGGGTTCGCTAATGAGACACCGTGACCAATATTAGATAACACAACACCTTGACAATTAGGATTGCTATTTATAAGATGGAGTGCAGATTTTTTCATGTTGCCCTTCTCTTTTTCACCGACCGTTACTAAAATGTTACATTGGGCTTTCGAAAAATCATGTGGGATGGCAAACGACATATTCTCTTGCAATATTTTAATAAGGGTATCTAATTTTATCTTTGAACTATCTTCATAATATTGCTCAAAATAGTCTTGATCTACATATAACGTTTTAGCTTGAAGCTTGGCGAATGATTTATTTTTTATTAAGGGAAAAGTCAATTTTATCAATGGTCGAATCCATTTTTCTGCAATTGGGGAAGGTGTCACTAAAGCACTGTTGATGATGGCAAAATCTATTAATTGCGGTTTTAAACTAACCATTTGAATAGCAATTTGTGCTCCTAATGAAAAACCGACTACTATAACATGTTTATTTTTTGCTTTCTCTTCTATTATAGTTAGAAGTTTTTTTGCACTATCTTCAATTGAAAAATCAGAGGTATTATTAGCCTCGTTATCTAGTAATTCTGGTACTACGCAATGATAATCGGAAAAGTATTGGACTTGTTTATCCCACATCCACCCTCCAACACCACCCCCATGAATCAACAATATGAGTGGCTTATGTAGATCTCCGTACTCCTTATAATGCATTACCACACCTTCTTTCCTCATTCTTGTATTTCTCGGGAAATAATTAGATTATTCCAGCATTTTTATTCACTGTATTTATTTTACTATTTATAGTGTCATATTTATAGTTTCTGCTGCATATATAATACTTGAAATACATTTTGCATTTTTTAACGTAGCATTGTGGCTCTTGGGATTGAGGAAGAAAGACAAAAAAATAATAAACATGGAGGTAATACAGATGGATCAAAACAAAACTAACGAACCAAAAGTAAAAGCCATTACCCCTTCCAGTTTAGGAGAATTTCCCCTCGCACCAATTAGTGGCTTATATGCATGGAGTGAACAGCAAATCCGTGAGGAACTTCGCCTCGACGTAGACGGGTACTACTCACAATTGGTAGCAAGCGGAACTATTATTTCAAACCAGTCTTCTACTATTCATTGGATTGCCAAGTTAACAGCTAATGGACCAAATACTTGGACAGGCAATATTCGAAATAAATACCTAGACGAACTACAATCATTTCCTTATACAAATGTAAAAATACAAGTAACACGCGGTTCATTGCCTGAACAGCATACTGCGGAAGTCGCATTTCTGATTGGAGGGGAGACAGACAAAACTAGTACGTTCCAGTTTCAATCTCCTTACTTCCATCCTGTGGAATTTGAATTTGATGCAGAAGAAGGGACAACACCATTCACGACCTATCAAACACACGCGCATCCAGACAAGCCAGCATCTTTGCCGGATGAAACTCTATCAATCGCAGAGGTTTTTAAACGAACTGGGTTTGATGTAAAAATATCAGACGGTAATAATATTGTTTCCAAAGACTATGCCGGGACTGATAAAAAGTGGAACACTCAAGAAATGCATGATGCCATGCAAGTATATTGGTCACACTTTGATAATAAGCCCCAATGGTCCATGTGGACATTTTTTGCAAATTCGGAAGCTGAAGAAGGCCATGGTCTGGGCGGTATTATGTTTGATAGCATAGGTCCGAATCATCGCCAAGGGACTGCCATTTTCAATAATTCATTTATTGCCGATCCTCCTAAAGGTGATCCCGCTCCTGAAGCTTTTGTACAGCGCTATCGTTTTTGGTGTGCTTGCCATGAGATGGGACATGCTTTTAATCTTCTGCATTCTTGGCAAAAACATCTAGGTCATCCTTGGGAACCTTTGGAGCGTCCTCTTATCCCAGAACCAAAGGCTCTAAGCTTTATGAATTATCCTTACAATTTTGATAGTAAATCTAATGGCAAGGAGTTCTTTAAAAACTTCGAGTATCGTTTTAGTGATCAAGAACTGTTGTTTATGCGACACGCACCTGAGCGCTTCGTACAAATGGGTAATGCTGACTGGGCTGTAGATCATGGTTTTGAGCAACCAATCATTTCTATTCACCCTTCTTTTAATCTTGAATTGAGGGTTAACCGTAAATCACCTATATTCCAATGGTTAGAACCTACAGTTATTGAAATCAAACTAACGAATACTTCGAATCAACCTCAGTCCATCAATAAACATTTATTGTCCGATTTATATGGAATGTCTGTAATGGTTAAAAAAGATGGAAAACAAGGACGTCGGTTACTACCTCATGTTCAATATTTATGGAACAGAGAGAACAAAGTAATAATGCCTGGTGAATCACTGTACGAAACCATTTTCGTTTCCGTAGGGAAAAATGGCTGGTTAATTGATGACCCAGGATTTTATAACATTCAAGTGGCTATGCAAATAAACGGTCATAACATCGTATCAAATAACTTAAGGCTTCGAGTTTTACCGCCTACCGGATATGATCAGGAATTCCTTGCTCAAGACTTTTTCACTGAAGAAGTCGGCCGTGTACTTGCACTCGATGGCAGTCGTTATCTTGACAAAGGAAACGATATCCTTCGTGAGATAACTGAAAAACTTCCTGACCATGCTGTTGCTCTTCACGCTCATATCGCTCTTGCTAAACCATTGGCGTTCGATTATCAATTCCTTGACTTCACAGGAGACTCAGATACAAGAGGTAAAATCAAACTAATACCTGCCCAACCAGATGAGGCACGTAAACAGTTTACTTCTGCGTTAACAGAGCACAAACAGGTAGCTGCTAAGACACTTTCCAACATAGATTATCATGATTATATGGGAACATTCAGTGAATTTCTAAGTAATCAAGAAGAAAACAAGGAAGCTGCACAGGTACAGAATGTCCTTTATCAAACGCTGTCTGAACGGAATGTTCTAGATAGTGTATTACAAAAAATCAAAAATCGCCGTGAAAACTATGAACAAAAGGAAAATGAATTTTCTACGAACATATAATATTTCCGCCTAAATAAGCTTCTTTCAATCTAAATACAAATAGAAAACCGTCATTTCGAAAAAAGGTTGATCGAAATGACGGTTTTCTGTTTGATTTAAAGTTTGATCATTTTTTCAAAATCTTCAATTTCAACATAAAGATCTAATAAAAAATATATAAATAT
>NZ_JBHJTF010000041.1:0-45607 GCF_042267565.1 Lysinibacillus sp. NPDC056232
TAAATCGAATGCCCGCTTTATTAGATTTCCCTTCTACAGAATGAAGCATTCCGTAACGTTTAAAGTGTGCTTTGCTCCCTTTAAATAGAACATCTCGAACCGCTTTCCAGACAGTAGAGGCGATTTTCTGAGAAGTATTGCTATCTATATGTTTTTTATAGTTATGTTGATGCTTTTTAATATACGCATGCAGTTGATATTCACTTAATCCAAAAGATTGACGAATGATATCTAATTCTTTTGCGGTCTGCTTCAATTCTTTTGAATCATTAGATTTTTTCGCTTTTTGGTAGCAACGTAATTGTTTTCGATAGTGTTTTGATTCTTGCATTAAAGTATATTTTTTTACTGCATAAGACAAGGTTGTATTATAGAGTGTACGGGCAATTTCAAAACGTTTTAATAGAATATCCTTTTGCCATGTATCTATAAGTAACTTGAGTTCTATAACAAAACAATCTTTCTTCCCTTTCGCCATTACCCGTCACTCCTTTCTTTTTTTGATTATTCACAATATACAACATAAACATATGTTCTATAAAGAAAAAAGCACTTCATTCCTCCCACCTCTGAAGAAGTGGGCTTCCTGAAGCTCAATTCTGTGATGATTGGTACTGTAGCTATAAGCATAGATGCAACACTGCTTGATACATACTTTTGACCTTGGGCTATAAGGATAAAAGGTAACACTACTTCAAAAAAAGCAATCCCAACATACAATTTGACATCGGTCGAGCTGTTTTCTCTTTTTAAAAATAAACTAACGAAGGATAAACATAGAGCACCAATGATAGCTTTTAGCAAGGATAGGGTAACTGCTCCAACCTCATTCGTTACTAGCGCTACGAAGAAAAATTGAGAACCCCAAATACAGCTTAATCAATTATGCCTCGGCATAATTGCGTCCGGAATCGGCTTTGTGCTTGCACAAAGCACTCCTTTCCGATTCCGTGACATCCGCCGGAGGCTTTAACTTCTTTCAGCAGGTGTTTGGCCCCACTGAAAAGTAGCTTAAATCCGCATTCATCTCACCACCTATAGAAGTGGGAGACTTCTGTACCTGTCGCTACGCTTTCGGTACAAAAGACATTTGTAGCTGACGCTTTGCTTTCGCTACA
Source organism: Lysinibacillus sp. NPDC056232 (assembly GCF_042267565.1). NCBI lineage: Bacteria > Bacillati > Bacillota > Bacilli > Caryophanales > Bacillaceae > Lysinibacillus > Lysinibacillus sp. NPDC056232. Next base: position 1,119 of record NZ_JBHJTF010000041.1, read on the forward strand.
GAAAACATTGCTGAAAGAAGTTAAAAGTAAAAGGATATATTTACTCATTGTGCTCCCCTCCTATGCCCAAAATAATTGGTTCCTATCACGCCAATAATAATGACTAGCCCACCAATCAAATGATAGAAATGAAATATTTCCTGTAAAAAAATCACACCCGAAAGTATTGTAATAAGCGTAGCAAAATTACTAAAAACACTCATTTTGGAAGCTTCCAATATCGATAAAGTATAATTTGACAAGTAGGAAGTAACGAGGGAGGATAGAATACCTAAATATAAAATAGCTATAACAAAATCTACATGAACAAATGGTCTGAAAAATTGAAGAAGCGTACCATTTATTAAGTGATTTCCAATTGCTACTCCATTAAAAATAACAAACCCACATAATGTCATCACATATGTTAATGTCAGTAATGAATATTGTTTTGTAAGCTTTCTTGCTAAAACGTTATATAGCGAAGCCGCGCAAGCTGACAGTAATATAAATCCACTACCGATTAAATTTCCTGAGCTAGCACTTCCATTGTTCATAAAAAGCATATAGATAACACCAAATACTGATAAACTAATGAAAATAAGTTGTTCACGTGTAGCTTTTTCCTTTAAAAGTACGCTTGCAAGCACTAATGTAAAAATAGGAATTGTCGCTTGAATAATGCCAGCCTCTGTCGAGGAAATTCTTGCGAGCCCAAGCACCTGAAAAGTAAAAAATGCTATCGGATATAATAGTGCCAAAGGTAGAATTTTGACTATATCATGTTTATTAATTTTTAACTTATTCTGTGTAATGACTATACAAAAGACAATACCAATAAGTGCGATAGTAAATCGATGTGCAAGTGTATCAATAGGGCTTGCCACTGTCAATGTAACTTTAACAAACATAAATGAAAGCCCAATGACAAAAGCATAAATAATAGCTGCCAAATACGCCTTTCTTTTCACTGTCATATAATGTACTCCTTCTCTTCATTCCGGCCGGTAAAGCTATAGTAATAAAAAGTAAAGACTCGCACGATATAAAAAATACACATCTGTACCGATACAGATGCGTAGGAGGATGTATATGCTTAAATATGAATTAATCTATTCCAAGCTATTGAACCAAATACAAACAGGTGCCCTACAGTCTGGTGCAAAGCTCCCCTCTATTCGTAATTTATCACAAGAATTTTCTTGTAGTAAAAGCACCATTTTGACCGCCTTAAGGAAACTGGAAGATCAGCATCTTATCTATGCTCTATCCAAAAGTGGTTACTATGTTGTTGACAATCAACTCCCAGATAAGCCACAAGAGTACAATTGTATAGATTTTGCAACATCATCACCTAGTTGGCATGCATTCCCCTACAAGGATTTTCAGCATTGTATTAATAAAGCTATTGAGACATATCAAGCAGACTTATTTCGATATGGCACAGCAAAAGGATTACCCTCGCTAATTATAGAAGCAAAAAAATTGTTAGAATCGTATCAAATATTCACAAAGGAAGATAATATCTTTATCACTTCTGGTGTACAGCAGTCTCTCTTCTTGTTAAGTGTCATGCCATTTCCTAATAATCGGACAACAATTCTAGTAGAGCAACCTAGTTACCATCTATACATGGATTATTTAAAAACATATCAAATACCAGTAATGGGCATTAAAAGAACATTAAAAGGCATAGATTTAGAAGAGTTAGAAATTATTTTTAAGAAGCATGACATTAAGTTTTTTTATACAATGCCACGCCTGCACAATCCTCTAGGTACTTCCTTTAGTAAAAAAGAGAAGGATGATATTCGAAAGCTTGCCTATAAATATAATGTTTATATCGTTGAAGATGATTATTTAGCGGATTTCGATCAAAACACAAAAAATGATCCATTATTTACAGATGATACTACGGAGCACGTTATATATTTAAAAAGTTTCTCTAAAATTATGTTCCCTGGCCTACGTATTGGACTTGCTATATTACCAAATGCATTCATTGATAGTTTTCAGAAACATAAAAATACCACAGATATTGATAGTTCCATGATTTCACAAGCAGCGCTAGAGCTATATTTAAAAAGTGGTATGTTTGAACGCTACCAAAAGAAAGTGAGCGAAGCCTATACAATACGAGCCAATATACTTCAACAATCCATTAAAACTTATTTGCCAAAATATCTAGCATCAACAGAAAGTTGCATGCATAGTCATATCGTATTGCCAAGAGAGGTCAATACAAATATGCTTATACAGCATTTAGCACAGCAGGACATTTATTTAGATACAATTGATCGTAATTATTTAAATGGTTTTTACCGAGAACGAATTTTAAAACTAAATGTTTCGAATGTTGCTGACCAAAAAATTGATGTCGGTATAAAGGGAATTGCTCACGCCCTTAGCAGTCCTACTAACTACTTTTAAATAGGACAGGATTCATTCATGAAAATTTGGTGCTAGACATATAGTTAGACATCATCATTTGGTTCAATAAGGAGGATTATATGCATTCGGAAAAAATGAGACTAAGAAAGATTCAACATCTTGCTCATGAAATTACTGATGAAATGAATAAAGGTGAAGAACTTGCTCACTTAGAAACATTGATTCCTGTTATTGATAATTTATCTCGTGCCATTGGCGATTTAACAGATTCCTATGGAAAGTATTCATTAGATTATGTAGAGGAAAAAGTGAAAAATGCTCATGCGCTTTTATTTTGCAAGGTAAAAGTCGATGTCTATTTATAAAGATATGGGAAGAGGGTAACCATTAATATGGTTACCCTCAAAAAATTTAATGTGTTCCAGGATTAAAAGTTTTGCAATCTGTTTCTTCACTATTAGATGCCTGTTGTCCCTTTTGACTTACAACATAGATTTTTTCTGCACCACATCTGTTTCCAGAGTTCCAAAATGTACAGTTATTGACTTCACAAAGAATTTCTTGTGCCATTGTTTCAACACCTCCTCTTTTTTATCATTAACAAAATTGAAGTATTCAATACAGAAGGTGTAATGAAACAGAAGTATATGGATGTTTACTGGCTTCTGGTAAAGAAACTCATCCATAATTCCAAAAAATGCTATTACCTACATGAAGGTAATAGCATTTTTTTCGCGCATTATTCAATAACTTTTGTCGGTGTTGCCTCTTGCACAATGATCATGCCATCATATGCCTCAGCAGGTGTCATTTTAATTGTATAAAGCATCTGCGTAATCTTATACCAAAAACTAAAGTCATCTCCGATATTACCCATTCTTTGTTTTTTTGCTACGATGTCAGCTAAATCCTTAGATTCATTTACTTTTTTAAAGTCTACGTAGAATATATTTTCCTTCACTTCGCTGAAAGCATCTAGTAATGCATTATGATGCTCAATTGTATAATCATTTCTTTCGCCAGACCCATTTTGTGCCTGAAACGTATTGTTAACAAAGTCCGTTCCAATAGCAAAGTACGCATCTTTATACACTTCGTCTAAGTATTGGCCCATAGATTTGTATCCTGCCACATTTGCAGAAGTTTTCTCTATATGTCCATTATGAGCAGACATTAGTACTTTATCATGACCTTGAGCCGCTTCAAAATCAACAATCCATTGTAAGTTATTAGCTAAATATTCATCCCGCAGATTCATATAATTACTGTCATTTAAAAATAATTGCGTGCGTTGCTTGATGATTTGTGCATATTGAGCAGCAAATAAATAAGCTTCTTTCGATGATTGCTTTTCATAAGAGTCTTTATTAGTTTGCAAATCCTTGATGATTGCATCAATATTTTTATCAAGCTCCTCTAGCTGACTAGTTGACAAATCTCTCATTGTTTTATTCGTCACATCTTTTAGCTGTGCCTTATATTTCTTAGCACTCTCACTATTGACCACTTCGTAATAATCTAGTAACCCTTTTTTACTATAATCATAGCGTTGCATATCGTTACCGTAAAAATAAATTTTATCTTTCTCATCGGCAGTCATATTATAATCATGCATCCATTGTACAAACTCAATCATTTGCTCCGTATTGTAGATACCATAATCCAAAGCTTTTACCGCTTCCTCAGCTGTGCCAGTACCATTTAAAATAAACTGATTAATTTGCTGAGCGCCACCAAAGTCACCTTCTAATACAAAAACATGAACTTTTTCATTTTTAATTAGAGCCTGAAAAACATCCTTCTTTAATGTTTGGAATTCAACGTTTCCATGTGTCGCTTCACCAAAACCAATTACTTTCACATCATTTGGAATATCGATATCCTCAACCGCAGATGTATATTTTGTAGCATCCTTAATGGCTTCTCCCTGCCCACAGCCCGCTAGAGATAATAAAAGAAATAGTGCTGAAATTAATAAAAAACTCTTTTTAACAAATACCATTTATAAAAATCTCCCTTAAAAGTTACCCGATTGGTAAAGACTAATAATCAGCGGGATGAAAATCCCCACTGATTAAAGTTCACTTTATACAGCTTTTCGTTGGAAATATAAATACCCTCCAAGGAAAAACAGTATGAACCCTCCTCCTACAACTGTTAATAATTGATCCCAAGTTACGAAGAATACATCATCCGTATTGCCGCCTACATACATCATTGAGAATGGTTGAGCCCATGGATAGTAGGGTCCGATAGTTTTTGAATTGATTGCTAATATAGAAGGTAAAGTAAAAATTACATTAACAGCAAATGGAGCAGCGAAGCTTTTAAACATAATAGACATCCACAACTGCAAGGCCACTAGTGGCAATGTCGCTACCCATCCTCCGATAATGCTCTTCCAAACAATTTCCATCGGGAAAGGATCTGTATAGCCCTTTATCATGCCTACAGCAAATATAGAACATAAATATAATAATTGCATCGCCATCATAAGAATCATAATTAACACATATTTTGCAGCAAATACTCTTCCTCTTGTCACCGGTAATGCTAGAAGCTGTTTCCAACCACCAGATTGATGCTCATATCTACAAATAAGACTTGCAAATACCCCTGCAATTAAAGGTAGAAACAATAATGCGTACGTTAAATTCATTGAAAACAAAGAAATGTACCAATGATTCACATCAATACCTTGCATATTAGATTCCATATTTGATGTTAATCCGATAAAAAGTCCGATTATCGGTCCTGCTAAAATGATTGGCACCATTTTTGATTTTCTCAATTTAAACCATTCAGCGCTCAGTATAGACCACATTTACTTTACATCCCTTCTAGCAAAATCTATCATTCCGATAATATACAGTAAAATACCAATGCCTATTCCAAGCATGACATTAATAACAGGTTCATCCCATCGATTCATTAAAGATGGCCATTTCCAAATCATCCAATCAGGTAATACATATGAGGAATAGGCAAAAATCACACCGAAAATACCTACTGTAATTGGGATCCCCTGATTATGACAAACACTCGCAATCCAAAGCTGCAGTGCCAATATTGGCAACGCTGCAAAGTATGGATAGTAAGCAAATTTAGCAATTTCCGTATAGGGTGTGCTATCGCCTAAATCTAAAAAGATTCCGTAAGCCAGTGTCATTAACATTAAAATCGTGGAAGACAAAAACAGTAAAATCGCTAGAATCGTGAACTTTGATAAATACACCGTTAATTTAGACACAGGTAGTGCAATTAATTGCTTCCAAGCGTTCGTTTCATTTTCAATGCTCGCCATAAATGAAGTTAAAATAGCAATCCCTAATACGATAGCAAGTGGTGTAAATGAATGAACATTTAATAAATAGAAACCCCAATCGTCCTCGCTTTGCTCTAACAAATAGTCCTTCCTTACGCCATAGTTCACCATTTGTAGAGCAACAACACCTATTGGTCCTAAAGCTGTTAAAAACCATAATCCTTTGCGTTTAATTTTCAAAAAGTCAGAAGTTAACAGTTTTCCTATCATAGCGCTTGCTCTCCTGTTGTCATTTGAAGGAAGATCTCCTCTAATGATCGTTTCTCTTCCTCTACTCGATAAACCGAAATACCTTCTTGTACAAGGATTTGTACAATATGTGCTACCTTTTCGTCTGAGCATTCATCAAATAAAATGAGGTCATCCTTATGTTCTGCCTTAATGCCATTGGCAACTAGTGAACGCCAGCCCTTTTCACTATCACTCACCTTAATTACTACCTTTGGCTGAGCAAATCTACGCATTGCTTCAATTGAATCTTGGAAAATCATTTTCCCCTTTGTCACAATGCCCACTTGCGTAGCCATTTGATCTATTTCAGATAATAGATGGCTTGAAATAATAATCGTCATTCCATATTCTGCAGGTAGTCGTTTAATCAAATTACGGATTTCGATAATACCAGATGGATCAAGACCATTCGTTGGCTCATCTAATATAAGTAATTCAGGATTATGTAACAGGGACGAAGCAATACCTAAACGCTGCTTCATCCCAAGAGAAAAGCCTTTAACTTTTTTATCTGCAGCATCCTTCAAACGAACAATTTCTAATACTTCATCGATGCGTGACTTCGGTACGCCTAAAATTTTTCTTAACGCTTCTAAATTTTCATAGGCCGTCAAATGTGGATAATAAGAAGGATTCTCTACTAATGAACCAACCTTTGCTAAAATATTAATTCGTTCCTTCGTTAAATCTTTTTGGAAGATTTTAATGGTCCCAGAAGTTGGCTTCATTAATCCAAGAAGCATACGAATCGTCGTAGTTTTCCCCGCTCCATTCGGTCCTAAAAATCCGTATATTTCACCTTTGCGTATTTTTAAATTTATATTTGATACAGCTTGCTCTTTACCAAAGCGCTTTGATAAATTTTCTGTTTGTATGATATATTCCATTGTCCTCACCTCTGTAATTATCATAAGCAATGAAGGTTAAAAACAGGTAAGGTTCAAGTTTAAATTTTGTTTAAAAAAGACACTTTATATAAGTTGATTGGATTGGAGACTGGTCGACTCCTTGGGGATCAGCAATAGAGGAACGAAGGCTAAAAACATCACGTCCTGTGATAACGCCTTCGTGACCAACATCGTGTTGGCCCGAGACCCTGGAGCGAGCAACGCGAGTGAAGCGGCTCATCGGACGCCCCCAGGAAGCTCTGCTCTGCGCGAAAGCGAAGCGTCAGCGGCAAATGTTTTATCTGTGCGAAAGCGAAGCAGCAACAACAACAAAGCGCCCAGTCGGGCGGAAATCCCACGCTATGGTAAGGCTCTATGCTTTTCCATATGAATCTGCATGGATTATGAATCAAAAAAACAGCATGCCATAAGCTTTGCTGGCATACTGTTTGGACAATTACTGAAATGAAGCATGCCTTAACATGCTTCACGAATTATTCTATTTGTAGTGTTTAATTTTAATCTTGGTTCCGGATTCGCTAGACTCAATATCCCAGTCTAAATTCATGCCCTTCACCATGATATCGACTATAGATAAACCGATACCAGCGCCTTTAGCATTGGATTCATTTTTCATTCCGTTTCCATGATCCTTTATGATAAATGCGTCATAGTGCTCCGTCGATTCGGTTTCCACACCAACATATTTCCCGCTACTCGCATGACGTAAAATATTTTGAAATAAATTATCGAATATACGCCCAAGCCAAATCGGATCAATTTGCCATTCATTTTTTTCAAATGGATGTATCTCAATATCGATTTCAAAGCCTTCCTTTTCAAACACCGGATACCATGTAGTCATTTGCTCACGCACAAAACGAATAACGTTGATATCTTTCGCCTCAAATTTATATTTACTAGCCGTCAGCAATGTATAGGACATTAAATTTTCTATTAAAGCGTCAATATTATCAATCGACGTTTCCATTGCCTTAATCGCTTGCTTTCCATCCTCTGATAATACCTCTTTACTAACTGAATATGATTGTGCTCGTATTTTCGTTAATGGTGTTCGTAAGTCATGTGATAAATTAGCAATCAATTCACGTCTTAGCTGTTCTTCTTTCTGCTCACGATTTTTACTCTCCCTAAGCTCGCACACCATACGATTAAAGCTTTGTTCTAGCTGACCAATTTCGTCCTTCTTCTTGACCTTCGTTTCAATAGGTAACCCGTCTACATCTCGAATTTCCATTGCCTCCTGAAGGTGCAATAGCCGTTTTCGAATCCCTCTGAAAAATAAAAAAGAGACTATAATGTAAAATAAAATAATCGCAATAACACCGAAAAATACGAATGCTCCATATTTTTCATAAACATTCCTAATTGGTGGCTTAAACACTTCTTTAGTAATCTCAAAAACGATAAACCCATTTGATTCATCCTCACCTAAAAAGGCAATGACGGTAAATGGATCCCCCCCATAACGCTCTTTTATAAATTTTGTAGTAAATGCTGGTGTCCATTTTGATGGCAACTGCTCCGTCACATTCAATGTTGTGAGCAATCTACCATCCTCGCTTACCCAAAACATAGATGCTTTAGGGTATTGTTTTTTCCAACTTTCAAAGTGCTGAACAATTTCTTCCTCTGTAACATTTTTTATACCTTTAGCCTCTGCATGCCATTTTCCCTCTACTTTACTCTCAATCTCTGCTCTATTCGAAAGATCATCTTGTCCATTTTGGGCAATCCCTAAAACAAAAAGAGGTATGACGAGATAGGCTATTTGAACAATAGAAATAGCGAGCAGTATTATAAGCATATACTTTGCTAATAAAGATCGGAAAAATTTCATTGTTTCACCCTATATCCAATGCCGCGTATAGTTTCAATAATCGTCGGCTTGGCTGGATTTACTTCTATTTTTTCTCTTAAGTATCGAATATGCACCATTAATGTTTTATCGCCTTCTATGTAACTTTCACCCCAAACACCTTCATAAAGCTGTTCCTTCGTTAAAATTTGATTTAAGTGGCGAATAAAATACTGTAATAGATAGAATTGCTTACCTGTTAATTGAATTTCTTCATCCGTCTGCTTGTTGATAATCCGCATATCTTTCGTATAAATTTTTAAATGCTGTAGATCTAAAACATCATCATTCTTTTGATATCTTCTTAGTAAAACCTCCACACGAGCTATAAGTTCATCTGGGTGGAATGGCTTCGTTAAATAATCATCTGCGAAGTTAAGGCCCTCTATTTTATCTTCTACAGCTGTTCGTGCTGACAGCATTAAAATCGGGATTTCTTTATTTTCTCGCTTAATTCTTTTGCCAATTGAAAAGCCATCTAAGCCTGGCAGCATCACATCCAATATAGCAATATCCTTAAAAGCTATATGCTGATCGACCTCTTCCCCGGATTCGAGCCATGTAACCTCGTATCCTCTTTCCGTTAAATCCTTTGTCACCCATTGACCAATCTCTTTTTCGTCTTCTATGTACAATATGCGATACAATGGTAATCCTCCCAATCTACGCTAAATTTTAGAAATAAATGTTATTCCGAAACATATTCGTATTATACGATTTCATAGATTTGTACTCAATCATTGTCCGTAAAGTGAGAGAGTCATTTAATAAATCACATCTAAAGCTGGGTATGTCGATAAAATTAAAAAGTTAGGTGATAAATTTTAAAAGTTGGGTAATAAAACTAAAAAGTTGGGCGATAAATTTTAAAAGTTGGGTAATAAAATCAAAAAGTTGGGTGATAACTTTAAAAGTCCATCGATAAAATCAAATTATTTCTCGATAAAACAAGCTAACCATCAAAAAACGTATTTGGATTCCCCAAATACGTCTATCTTTTCAGTTATTTTTTAATAATCAACATATCATTTTCATCAAACTGCCACATTTCCCCATAAGCAACTTCCCAATAGTAGCCGTTTGGGTCTTGAAAATAGCCACTATAGCCTCCCCAGAATACAGTCTCCGGCTCTTTCACAATTTTCGCTCCGGCCTTTTTAGCTAATTCAAACACTTGATCGACTTCTTCTTTGGACTTTCCGTTATAAGCAAGCGTAATCCCGTTAAAGCCATCGCCCATAGCCGGTGGATTTGCTTCATTAATATCTTTTACTAAACGGTCAATCGGAAACAGTGAGATTTTTGTCCCTCCATTATTAAAGAAAATAACATCCGGATTTGTTTCCTCACCATACACAATTACTTCAAAACCTAGACCCTCTCGGTAAAAACTAAGAGACTCAACCATATCTTTTACACCCAATGTAATTAAATTTAAACGATTCATCTATCCATCTCCTCTATAAAGGTTTCAATTACTTATTCTATTTCAAGCATTGAATCCCCTTCCACCTTTAGTAACCGTTTATTTTATTTCTGTCCATATACTTTTTGTAGCCATTCTTAATCCACAGCGCTCCATATTATTTTGGCTGATGGATGCAAATTTCGCGTGACCTATCATTACACTACAATTTTGTTGAAGAGCTTCGTTAATACGAAACTGTATTAACGCTTGATGAATCCCTTGACTACGGGCTTTTGGCATTACAGCAGATGCGGCTAATATGGCTGTTCCATCATTTATATACAAGGAGCCGATACCAACGTCCTCACCCTGAAGAGAAGCGATATAAAACGACCAACCAGGCTTGTCATACAAAACTTTATTATTTGCTGTGACACTTTCTGCTAAAAATGTTGGCATGCCAAAACCTTCAACATAGATATTTCCGTAACAATCAAATTCGGCTTCATTAATTTGTCTTATCTTAATGGGCGAATCCTTTGTTCTCCCTACCATCTCTTCATTTAGCTCACAATATAATGTTGCATGAAAATCACTCTGATAAAGACCGGCGTTATGTAATTTTTGTAGTGAAATAGCATTTGCGTATTGTGGCGCTAAATCAAAACGAGCTGGTATTTCTCTTTCCTTATAAAAACTAAGGATTTGATCTATGGTATTCTCTGAACTAAAACTATCGCCCTTTACCACATTGTAAGAGGGACCGGGAATGTTTTTAACGGTGAAAGCATAGGCACCATCAAATTGACCAACCTCCACTCCCATTGCATTGTTCTGAATTTCCTTAATTGCATTCAGCCTTGATTCAAACATCTTTATTTCGGTCTTTTCTAAGTGATTTGCCAAGTTTTTTGTTATTACCATGCGTTCACCAACTCTTTTCAAAGATTCAATTTTCTACCATTAATTGTAACGCATATAGAAGGTTGAACCACGTAAACTAATAAAAATTTCTTACAGCGAACCATTGATATCTCACAAAAGTTACCTCCACGTTTCTATGAAACTAAAAAGTGCGTACTTTTTTTTGCAATGGCATGGAAGCATAATAAGAAAGCAACAAAGCACAAACGAAAATCGGAGGACAGAAAAATGATTAATCATTTACAAGATACAATTACATTAAATAATGGCTTACAAATGCCTGGTATGGGTCTAGGCGTATTTCTAGTAGAGAATGATGTTACAGCAGAAATGGTGAAGAATGCGATTGAGGTTGGTTACCGTAGTATCGATACTGCCGCTATTTATGGTAATGAAGCAGGTGTTGGTGAAGGTATTCGTCAGGCACTAGCAACTACTGGTTTAAAACGTGAGGATTTATTTATTACATCTAAAGTATGGAACGATGGCTTGAGCTACGAAGAGACAATTGCAGCATACGAGGACAGCTTAGAAAAATTAGGGCTAGATTATTTAGACCTATATCTCATTCATTGGCCAGGTAAAAATAAATTTGCAGAAGCTTGGAGAGCACTCGAAGATTTATACGATCAAGGGAAAATTAAAGCTATTGGCGTATGTAATTTCCATGTGTCACATTTACAAGCCCTTCTGAAAATAGCTCGTATCAAACCAGTTATTAACCAAGTGGAACTTCATCCACGATTACAACAAACTGAGGTACGTTCATTCTGCGAAGAGCACAATATCCAAATGGAAGCTTGGGCACCATTAATGCAAGGCGGACTTCTTGAAAATGAAACTATTTCAACAATAGCTGAAAAATATGGGAAATCAAATCCTCAAGTTATCTTGCGCTGGGATATTCAAAATGGTATCGTCACAATTCCAAAATCTGTGCGCAAAGAACGTATGATTCAAAACGCTGATATTTTTGATTTCACACTAACTGATGAAGAGATGGCAATCATTAACGCCATGAATCTAGATCAACGTGTTGGACCAAATCCAGATGAGTTTGATTTTGTTATGTAAACGATAGCTATGTAAACGTGAAAGAGACTGTCTTATTTTCTTAGTATAGAAAACTTTTTTAGACAGTCTCTTTCCAATCTATTTAAGATGTATGCTTTATTGCGATATCTTCATCACGTTGCATTATCAGTACATCTTCACCTTGATCTTGTAGCATTTCGATATGTTTTTCACCCCAAGTGCAAAGCATGTTCAGCACAGGGTCCATCTCTTGACCATATGGTGTTAGCGAATATTCAACTTTTGGCGGTACTTGATTGAAAACCTTGCGATTAATTAATCCAGACTGCTCTAATTCACGTAATTGGCTTGTTAGCATTTTTTGTGAAATACCTGGAATCAATCGGCGAAATTCATTCGTACGAATCTTACCATGGTGGTTAAGATGACAAAGAATAATAGGTTTCCATTTGCCCCCAATGACTTCAAGAGTGGCTTCAACACCAATATTATAAACTTTTTTCATTGTAAACCCCCTGTAATATTCAAAAGTAACTAAAAGTACCCTATATAACTTTTAGGTATGTATGAATATTACTATATACTATACAAAAAATCAAAGGAGTTATTAATAGAATGAAAGATACAAAAGTGCCGAATGCCAAACTAACATTACTTGCACTTGCGATCAGTGCATTTGGTATCGGCTCTACAGAATTTATAAGCGTCGGACTACTTCCATTAATTACAGAAGATTTTGATATAACATTAAGTACCGCGGGTTTAACCGTATCCATATATGCACTAGGTGTAACTATTGGTGCACCGCTTTTAACAGCCTTAACATCGCGCCTTAGTCGCAAAAATGTGTTACTGCTCGTTATGGTGCTGTTTATTATCGGTAATTTACTTGCAGCCTTAGCACCCTCATTCTCATTACTACTAACTGGGCGTGTTATTTCAGCATTAGCACATGGTGTGTTTATGTCCATTGCCACTGTTATCGCTGCAGATGTTGTAGCACCTAATAAACGAGCAAGTGCAATAGCTTTTATGTTTACAGGACTAACATTAGCTACTGTGACTGGTGTCCCACTAGGAACTTTTATTGGACAAGTAACTGATTGGCGAATGTCGTTCATTTTCATTGTGATCATAGGTATTATTGGATTAATTAGTAATGCCCTGCTTGTGCCAAGTCACTTATCGAAAGGTAATCCAATATCCATTCGAGATATTGGTAAAGTATTAGGGAATATACGAATGTTATTAATCCTCTTTATTACTGCAATTGGGTATGGTGGCGCATTCGTAGTATACACCTATGTTTCTCCTATTTTAGAGCAGTATATGGGCTACTCACCAAAAGCAATAGTCGTGATCTTAGTTGTATACGGTATTTGTGTTGCCATCGGTAATACATTAGGTGGTCGTTTTGCGAATAATAACCCTTTACGTTCTATCTTTATTATCTTTATAGGCTTAGCATTAGCACTACTCGGCATCAACTTCTTTTTAGAATCATCAATCGTTGGATTAATAATGGTCTTTATGATGGGGCTATTTATGTTTATGAATGTACCGGGATTACAGCTTTATGCCGTTCAGCTTTCAGAAAAATATATACCATCAGCTATTTCAATGGCTTCAGCATTAAATATTTCGGCCTTTAACATTGGTATTTTTCTAGGATCATACATTGGAGGAATCATCGTTCGCCACCAATCATTAGCGCATACTCCTATTTACGGATTTGGTTTGGTGATGCTTGCCGCAGCTACTACTTTCCTGTGGTTAATCTTTGATAGAAACAAACTTTGAAGATTTATCGGAACAATTTCAGTTTTTATCAACTACGGGCGACTCCTTGGGCAGACGAGACCCTGGAGCGAAGCGGCTCATCGTATGCCCACAGGAAGCTTTGCTCTGTGCGAAAGCGTAGCGACAGCCACAACAAAGCGCCCAATCAAACAAGTATCAACCACTAACACCGAAAGTCTTTGTTGTACATAATATAAGGTATCAGCATAGGATAGGAGGAATTTAGTTGTATTACAATCCTTATCCGTATTTTGTCTATCCTAATTATTATCCAACATGGGTAATGGCGAATCAACCAACTACTCAACAACCTTCTAGACATCTAGCAATGCCGACAAACCCAACGAATAGAAGTCCATTTCCAATCGTCAATACAAAGAAATTGAAGACTTCCGCGAAACGGACCAAGGTTATTATGCAGCAAGCACAATTACTTACGGATAAAATTGATGAATCAGAGCAATTTGCGCATGATCTTATGAACGCAGCACAACAATCAAATAAAACGGAAGTTGAAAAATTAATTGCGTCAACAGGCATTACTATAAAATTCGAAACTACCTATACACCAGATGGAATTCGTATAATCTTTACTGATAGTAGCTGTTGTAAGCTTACATTAATTTTGAATTGGTGAAGAGTTGGCCCTTTGAAGAGGGCCTCTTTTTTTTCCTTTAGCATCTTTATGAATTTTAACCTTGTATCCCTATTGAACTTGTAAACTATAAATAAATATGCTAAAGTACTTGTAATCGTTATTTCTGAAAATTCTTATATCGCATTTTCTTATCAAGAGAGACGGAGGGATTGGCCCTATGAAGTCTCAGCAACCAGCCTATTGGTATGGTGCTAATTCCAATTGGCGAAATTTAGCCTTGAAGATGAGAAGACTTACTTTAGTTGCTTTGCACAAGAGTCCTCTTTCTACAAGGAGGGCTCTTTTTTATTGTTACATCCAAAAATAATTAAAAGAAAGCAGGAAGATATTATGGCAAACGAACTTTTACAAGCAATTCAACTATTGAAATCGAAAGAATGGGTGGATTTAACACATACATTTGGTCCTAATTCGCCCCACTTCTTTATGTTTGATGATGCAAAATTTGAAACATTATTTTCCCATGATGATGGCTTCTTTGCGCAGCAATTCACTTTCCCTGGGCAATACGGAACACATATCGATCCACCTATCCATTTTGTGCGAGATACGCGCTATTTAGAGGAATTGGAGCTAAAAGAACTAGTGCTACCACTAATCGTTATTGATAAATCGAAGGAAGCTGAAATTAATAACGATTACACGTTAAGTGTTCAAGATATTCTTGACTTTGAAGCTGAATATGAAGAAATCGAAGCAGGTACCTTCGTTGCGCTGCGTACGGATTGGAGTAAACGTTGGCCAGATAAAGAGGCTTTCAGTAACAAGGATGCGGATGGTCATAATCATATTCCTGGTTGGGGATTAGAAGCGTTACAATTTTTATTCAACGAACGAAAAGTAAGTGCTATTGGCCACGAAACCTTTGATACGGATTCAGCAACAGATTTTCGTAAAAATGGTAAGCTAGATGGCGAATATTTTGTGCTTGAGCAAGATACTTACCAAATTGAGCTTATGACAAATTTGGATAAGCTCCCTCCAAAAGGTGCTGCTATTTTCAATATTGTACCAAAGCCTGAGAAAGCCTCTGGATTCCCTGTGCGTTCATTCGCAATATTACCTTAAAAGATAAAAAAGTCTGGTTCACAACCTGAGTATGTATTGAATCAGACCTTTTTTACTTTGGCGAATTCCTTTTTTTGAAAATAAAATAAACGATTAACATTAGTATTAGGAACAATACTATAAGATAAATACTGTAGCGGGATAAATATAACCCTACATAATGCCACTTCTCTCCAAGCACCTTCCCTAAGGTAATAAATGTAAATGTCCATATAGTTGCTCCCGTATAGGCAAAGAAAGCAAATTTTTTATAAGGATAATTATTAATAGCCGCAATATATGCTGTAAGATGACGCACACCAGGAATAAAATATCCTATTAATAATAATCCCGGCCCTATTTTTGCAAATAATTTTCTAGTAAAGTCAATTTTCTGTTCAGTAATGTGGATTTTCGGACCGTATTTTTGCAATAACGGTAGCCCAAATCTATAGCCTATATAGTAGCTCAGAGTAATTCCCCCTGCCGCACCTACTATAGCGCTGATTAAAGCCGGAATATGTGCGAGAGTTTCTTTATATACGCTATATCCTACATATGTTAAAAATATCTCATCGGGAAGTGGCAGCCCAACAATCCCGCCAACTAGGATAAGAATGATGCCAAAATATCCGTAATGTTCTATTAGAGATTGCACGTGATGCGCCATAAATCCTTCCCACCTAAAGCATAATGAATTTCTTTTTACAGATAGCTTTATAATAACTCAAAGCAAACAATATTATGAGTATTATGACTTTAATACAATTTTCTCCAGGATTTATTATCACTGCCTTGTAGATTGTATAGATGGAAAAATTATTTCTTTTTAAAAACTTTCTCCAATGTTGTATAGTGGTCGATTCATGCTATAAATCTCATTTCTCGGCTACTACTCTATTAAATTATTTGTAGCTCACGAAGAGCATAATCAATACCATCTTCAGTTGATTTCTTCGTTATAAAATCAGCGACATTTTTTAATGCTTCACTACCGTTACCCATTGCAATACCAAAGCCGACTTGCTCCAGCATATCGATATCATTATCTCCATCGCCAAAAGCAAGTGCTTCTTCAGGACTCAAGTCGAAATAATCTAGTACAGCTTGGACAGCAATAGATTTAGAAACATCATGTTGCAAAACATTTGTAATGTACGGATGCCACCTTTTAAATAATAAATGAGGAAATGTTGAGGTATACTTTTTCTCAATATCCTCATCACCATATAAACACATTAAATACACCTCTTGCGTTACAATATCTTCATTGATAATGGGAAACTCTTGCAAAGATAATGTTTCTTGCATAGCTTTTAATGTCTCTTCCTCTTGGACGTAATTCATTGATAATTGTTCTGTAAAAAATGATAGACTTTGTTTATTTTCATCAGCAAAAGCTTTAACTACCTGGACAATTTCCTTTGCAATAGGCATTTTATGTATGACTTGATCTTGATGCTTAACA
Source organism: Lysinibacillus sp. NPDC056232 (assembly GCF_042267565.1). Classification (NCBI taxonomy): domain Bacteria; kingdom Bacillati; phylum Bacillota; class Bacilli; order Caryophanales; family Bacillaceae; genus Lysinibacillus; species Lysinibacillus sp. NPDC056232. The sequence continues at coordinate 18,151 of NZ_JBHJTF010000041.1, forward strand.
TATGCACCATTAGCTGTAATAAACGTCTCTATTCCAACACTTCTTAAATCCTGGCACATTGATAAAGGTCTTCCTGTAGCAGCAACAATATGAATTCCTTTATTTTTCAACTGTTGAATAGCGTTCCTTGTACTTTCTTCAATACGACCATCTTCATAATTAACAAGCGTTCCATCTACGTCAAAGAATACAATTTTATAATCCATCGTCCGCTCCTTATCGTTTTACATAATTTTTGACTCTTCCTTATCGACCAATAATAATCCTATATTTTTCCAACCAACACACTTGTAATTTTACATTAAGAAACATCTTTACACCAAAAGTACAAATAGGTATTATAACCTATACAAACAATTTTATAATAAAATAATAAGTAGCTATTTAATTTAACATTTGTACGTAATTTGACAAACTAAAATAAATGTATAACTTGCTATAACTGCACCGATAAATACTATTACGGGTACATATCAAAATTTCAAATAACTAAGAAAGTAATGAACATTTTTATTTTAATAATTCTAAAGGAGTATACCAAAGAACATAGAATTGTTAATATAAAAGATAACTAATTAAATACATTGAACGATTCTATCCATCATATAAATAGAACAAAAGAAATAATGTAAAGGAGTTGATTCTTATGGCATTTAACATTTACTACTATGAAAGTAGCGTAGATTGCAAGTTTTGCAAAAAGCATTTTACTACATATAAAGTACGTCCTAATCGATATAAAATTATCGAAGAACAAACAGACTTCATGCCAGTTTATGAAGGTTTAAACCCATTATTGTATGAAGTTGCCGTTTGCCCACATTGTGGCTATGCTTACCATAAATCTATGACAAGAACATATGGACCTTTCATGCTTCTTATTGATGAGCTATACATAAAAGAGCTTCAAAAACCAATGGATATGTGCAAGGAACGTACAATCGATGATGCCATTGTAAGCCTTAAATTAGCTTATCTTGTATCGAGAGCGTCAATGGAAGAGTCACTTCTTATGGCCAATTTCGCACTAAAAATAGCCTGGCTATATCGCTTAAAAAATGATCATGAATCAGAATTGCGCTACCTCTTTGCTGCAAGGGACTTTTACAGCAAATCTTTTGCATCCAATCAAGAGGGCGGAGAGAGAATTCAATTTTTACATGCAGAATTAAGCCTTAGACTCGGAGATATTGCTGAAGCGAAAAAAGGATTCTCTCGACTAATAGCAGATCGAAATGTTTCCAATAAATATCGAAAACTAGCACGAAATCGCTGGGAAAATTATAAATATGATGAGCAGCCTAACAATGTAAATGAAAATATAGGAGAAGTCATCAATTGAAGTAAACGAGGAGAATAATCAACATGCAGCTATTTAATAAAAGGATTGATGTGAGAGAAGAAGATATTTTTTCAGAACTACATCATTTTTTACTGAGAAAAAATAATCGCTATTTAACGAATGATGAGGTAGTTACATTAACTGGGGTTTCATCTGAGCTACTCTACAAATGGGTAAAAGCAGGAAAATTAAAAAAATCAATTTTTCCTAATTTAGGCGCACCTTGTGAACGCTGCGGACAAATTACTCAGGCAAAAATCTGTATCAGTTGCTCATCAACCATCGTTAATACATTAAAACAAGAGGAAAAGGATCGTGCATGGTTCAATCAAATACAGCGGAATAATCCAAGAGCTAGCACATATCACTATAAATAAAACAATTAACATCTCTACAGTGTACTTACGCTTTGGAGATGTTTTTTTACCTGCCCTCGCTCGAATAATCCAAAATAATGACATTTGACCAAATTTAAACAAAATTTAAACAAAGTCCCCTTTTACTTTAAACTTCACCACCTATAATTAGTCTTAACATATAGCGAAGGACTGATAGAAAGTGATAAAAGGTAAGAAACGTAAGGTTTTATTATCATTAAGTATTGCACTAACAAGTTTTGTAGCGTTCAACGGAGTTTCAAATGCATCCGCTGCAGTTCCGGCGGCAGAAGAACGAGTAGCTTTAGATAACAAATTAGAAGTGAAGCAAGCTCGCACATCCAATGAAACTCTTCAAGATTGGAAAAAGTGGACAAACGATCATGCTTACAGCTTAACATCTATTCAACCTGAAGCAATTAGTCAACAAAACATTCCATCTACTAAATTTGAAGATTTAGAGATGCTAAAGCCTTTATTGCATGATAAGCGCATCGTTTTTTTAGGGGAAAGTTCACATGGCGCAGCAGAATTTAGCCTAGCGAAAACACGTTTAATTCAATTTTTACACCAAGAAATGGGCTACAATGTCCTAGCCTTTGAAAGCGGTATGGGGAATGCCATGAATGCGCAAGGACAAATTGATAAACAAACAGCGCAACAAACGATGAAGGATGCTATTTTTCCCGTATGGTGGACAAAAGAAACACTGCCGTTATTTGAATATACTAAAAAAACACAGAATACAGATAAACCATTAAAATTAGTAGGCTTCGATATTCAACCGCAAGGAGCATTTACAAATGGTGAATGGCTGCAAAATAGCCAGCTTGCGAAACAGTTCAATGAAGTAGAGGAGCAACTTGTAGACTGGAACTTTGGTAAAGATTTAAAGGGCTATCGAAAGGTAAAAACAAGCATTATCGAAGTGTATAAACAAGTAAAATCACAAGTACCGCTTAAAGAAAAAGAGTTAAAAGCAGCTTATCCGGGTGAGCCACATATTGTAAAGCTTATGGAACACACTTTAGCTGACCGTATCCGTTTAGCAGACGAATATGTAGAACTATCAATTCAATCAAATATAGAACCATATAACCCTGAGCCTTTTTTTAAGACAATGGAATGGCGTGACCAAGCAATGATGGAAAACCTACTATGGTTAGCAGAGGAGATTTATCCAACTGAAAAATTTATCGTCTGGGCACATAATGACCATATTCGCAAAGCACAATCCGAAGTAATGATTTCTTATCCGGTAAAATTGATGGGTGAACTTCTACCGGATATTTACAAGAAATATAGCTATGTGCTTGGTCTTTATATGGCTAGTGGCGAAACTGCAAACAATTCTAAAGAACCTATAGCCGTTTTACCGCCAGTAAAAGGATCAATCGAGGATATTCTTTCATCAACAAATAAACCATACACATTTATTGACTTACGAAACCGTCAAAATGAACGAGGAAACTCATGGATGTTTGAGCCACGTTTATCGTATAGTTGGGGAGTCAGACAGGAAAGTCTTGTTCCACGAGATCAATATGATGGCCTTCTGCTGATTGATAAAGTAAGTAAACCACATTATATAAAATAAGAATATAAAAATAGCAAACTAGTTTTTCTTCTAGTTTGCTATTTTTCTTTTATGTTCAAGTATCCATCGAAATTGTATCCCATTCTTCATTGCGATGCCCTATCATCCAGAACAAGCCCCTCCGTCTTTCCATAACGATACTTTCATTCATCCCCGCAGGAGCTGGTGGTTCTTGTATACGACTATCTACACAAGCCCAATGGTATCTGTAAATCTTGTCGGCTTCATCCAATATCTCTTCTTGACTACGCAGAGTAGTTTGAAGATAAAATTGTTCAAACGTTTCGCAGTTAGAAACAACTTGAATGGCATACTCACAATCGCATACTTCATCAGGAAAATCGAGCTTCTCAACAAATCCAAGTGCCCAAATAAGTGTCCAATAAGCCTCATATTGCCATGAAATATTAATGGCTTCTTGCACATCTGGTTCTGAAGCTTGTAAAAAATCTCTTTCATTGCTAGTTAGATAGTCTTCCACTTTATATGAACGTAACATATTGATGAAAAAGTCTCGCGATTCTTCTACATTTCCTCCTTGCGCCACATCACAGGCAAATTGAATGACAATTAACAGGGCTACAGCTCTTCTAGCAATGTCTTCTTGGGTTTTAAACTGACAAGCCTCTATTGTTGGGAGTTGAGGAAGGGAAGCTGTATAAGGAATAGCTTTTTCTTTTAAATATGCTATCGTTTTATTTTTTCTTTGTTCGCCTTCTTCTGATGACACCTCTTGTCCCCTTACCTTTCGTGAACAAGCGTGGGGTCTAAAGTCAGATGGTCCTGACTGCCCGTCAGGATAAACAATAACGATCCCTTCATCGTCTAGTAAAGTGCCATTCGGTAAAAAAACAATTCCCCCTATACTTGATAGCAGGTTCGTAAACAACTGCATCTGTTCATCATTTATCTCTTTTTCCGATTCGATCGCAATCACTGTATTTAAAACAGATATTTGAGTCAAAACTAATTCTTTTAAATTGTCATCTTCAAAAGGAATGTTATCGTAATAGCCCATCATCCCAGGAATATTGTTAGCGAAGTAATCTGGATTTGTATCTTCAGACATGATTCGAATGATTAATTTGTGTTTTTTAAACAGTGCTTTAGACTTTAATAAATACTCGTTTTCATTTTTACCGATAGCAAAGCCTTTTGCAAAAACATCTGAAATTTTAAACTCAATATCATCGATGTTGTTCTTAGATGCAAATATTGTGAAATAGTTCAATCTTCTCTCCCCTTATATTCACCAACTATCTAAGCCTTCGAGCGCTTGGCTAAATAGTTGTTTATTTTTCCGTAGTATTTCATGTTTCTTCCAATAAGCAAGCAATGGTCTCCAAATGTCTTTATCTACACCTGTTGTTGGTGTCATATCTTGCTGCATCATTTGCCATACTGCCCGTATTGCTGTAAGCCTTTCTACTTCACTGCCGCTCAACCATTCAAATAACGTCTCTGCACTTGGCTGTAATTCTGCTAAAAGTGTATCCCATTCATCTATTGGAAATGAAACATACGTCTTCATCCAAGCTATAATTTTCGGATGATGAAAATGACGTAGTCGGTTTAAAGCTGTATAGGCATCAACCGTCTCTTTCTCGATATCTTGAAGAACAAGAGATAGACCCTCTTGTGCGGAAAGACAATTTGCTGTTAAATAATCTCGAATCCGGCTAGGCATATCATTTTTGTCACTCCAGAGCGTCCTTACCCAATCACTTGCTTCAACCGCACAAACCTTTACTAGCACATCACTCCATGCTTCTTTATATGTTAGTGCCAGTGATTGTTCGATTTTAATTCGGAGTGCATAATACACCTTACTAGCATCAAACTGTGCAAAGGCTTCCAGAACTTTAGTATCTTTCACTCCATGCATCGATACATATATTAATAAGGATTCCAGGTTAGACATTGCTTGGTTTAGAGTTAGTGTGAAATATTGTTCAAGCCACTTCAGCCATATTTTAGAGCTAGTCAGGCTCAAATCCAGTCCATCCTCACTACAAAACTGTCGATGCTGACCACAATCTGCACCTATACAACCTAAAGCTGTAGCTCGCTCTACATAGATAGTAAAACGCTTGGCTAGTAGGTCGAACTCATCTTCCTCATGACTCCAATACCAAACGGAACCATCCTCAATCCTAATAAGAAGTGCATCGCCGTTGCCAGCCGTGTGATACTGTAAATATAGTTGTTCATCTAGATTTTCACCGTCGCCACCGAAATCAGGGAATTCAAGCTCTTCCAAGCTCCAACCAAAATCTCCTGAAGGCGTATACTCTAGCTCAATAGGAAGTAGGGCCTCGTCTGGCAAAGACCAATACATACCCACTTGTCGAGAACAATGTAATAATAAATTACGGAACTCAGAAGGAATACGAACGCCAAGTCGCTCCTCTACTATTGATAGTTCTTGCTCTGTAGCTACAGGTGCTATCTCAAGCGGACGCACCCAAGCCCCTTGCTGTTCAAGCTGCTTTAATAATTGCGTCCATCGTTCAACCCATATTTGCATCGCTATTCCTCCATGTTAAGAAAATACTCTAAAACTATATAGTCATGAGTTAAGTTCCACTTTAGATTTACGAAAAACGCCCCGCTCATCTCTTGTTGCTCTTGTTTACCAATTAAAATGCTTTCGGATAAAAGGTTACCTTTTTAGATTCATTTTTTCTTTACTATTGTATCGTCAGGAAATCATTACCTTATTAGGGCAAGACTTAATTTATGTATAAACACTAAAATTTTACTTCTTTCAAGACTCAAAATATATGATAAATTACCTTACCATTTTTATTTCCTAGATCTTTTTTCATTGGCATCACTAGTCACTTTAGATAATAGTATTTTATTGGCCATTAGAAATATCTCCTTATAGAACATTTGAATGTCACTATAAGGAGATATTTTTTATACCTAGAGTCATACTACTGACCCTTTTCAATTTCTATCATAATTTTCGTTACATAATCCTCTTCACGATTTTTAATAACGGCATCATAAATATATTCTTCATATACGTACTGCCCTAATTCAAAATCTTTTTCCCTCATAACCTTAAATAATCGCTCGTAAGTTTCACCAAGTGTAGAAGTTGTTCCTATATGATATCCAACAATAAAATCTCCTTCAATTGCTTCGAAATAAGGATGGCCTTCTCGTGGGAGTGGCTGCTCTATATACAAGTAACTATAGTTATCAAAGTTTCCCGCTAATATTTGCTCTCTTCTTGTAATCCCACCAATGGGATAACCAGTGTCTAATTGAGAGTGGTCTAATTCATCTATAAAATCTGAAACAGCCTTCGTAAACTGTTCTTCCGTCGAATCCTCGATATTTTTACTTAAATACAACATTGCCTCTGGCAGATGTTCAATTGTAATGCTTTCAAAATCAAGGTGTAAGGCTTCCTCTGTTAAATCGATTTTTACATCAATAATGCTTTCAATCATCTCCAACTCTCGACGTTTTTTCGCTACAATTTCCTTTTGCTGATACATTAAGTCTAAAAAATTTTCAGGTGATTTTTCTGCCATATATTTTTGAATATCCTTTAAAGACATACCAACTTCCTTTAATAGCTCTATTACACTGAAAAATTCATATTGTGCAATGGAATAATAACGATAGTCTTTACTATCCTTCATAATTGGTGATAATAAACCGATTTGATCGTAGTAAATTAGCGTTTGTTTATTAACCTTACAAATTTTAGCGAACTCACCAGTTGTAAAATATTTTACATTTTTATTAAACATTTTTAAGTTTACCTCCTTGACTATATAGTTACTATATACATTAGATTGTAGCTATTCACAATCAATTATGCCACTGCATAATTGCGTCCGGAATCGGTGTGTGCTTAGGCCTGCATGATGTCTTTTGTGCGAAAGCGAAGCGTCAGCAACAACATGTTTTTGTCTGTGCGAAAGCGAAGCGTCAGCAACAACATGAGGGCCGACACGATATCGGCTATTTCGATGTTTTAGGCTAACATCCTATAAGAACCCCTTTCCGATTTCCGTGACATCTGCTGAAAGAAATTAAAAATAGAAAGGTTTTGACATTATGTTCACGGAAATTCGTGACATTACAGCTTTAAACAAAGAGGAAGTATTGGCATTACGCATTGCTGATAATCAGCAAGATTTTATTGAAAGTACACAGCAATGCTTAGCGGAGGCAGAAACAGATCAACGCTTTATTCCTGTTGGATTGTATAAGGAAGATATTGCAGTCGGCTTCGCTATGTATGGCGTGTTCCCACATAAAGACAACACACTACGTGTTTGGTTAGATCGCTATTTCATTGATGAGCGTTATCAGCACAAAGGATTGGGAAAATACTTTTTACAGCAACTTATCAATTATTTAGTAGCTAAATACAGCTGTCAAAATATATATTTAAGCGTTTATGACAACAATATAGTAGCGATTCAACTATATAAAAAGTTTGGGTTCGTCTTTAACAATGAGCTAGATGACAAAGGCGAAAAGGTGATGGTAAAGGAGGTACATGCTCATGACTACCATTAATCCAATTGAAACAAGACCTCTTAAGCCCTTGTTTTTATCATACTTATTCCCGGCTATGATTGGTATGTTGCTGATGTCAGTCAATATTTTAGTGGATGGTATTTTCGTTAGTCATGGAGTTGGACCAGCCGCTTTAGCAGGAGTAAATATCGCCGTACCAATTTTCTCAATTTTACTATCCATTTCCCTTTGGGTTGGTATGGGTGGAGCTACACTATTTTCAATTTCTCTCGGTGAGGGTAATAAAAAACGAGCGCATCAGCTCTTTACATTAGCATTTACAACAATGATCGGTGTCGTCATGACACTGATTCTAATACTTTTATTAAATTTAAAGGAAATCTCCTATATATTCGGAGCAAGTGATGCTACCTTTCCTTATGTCCAAGAGTACCTACATGTTATTTTGATTTTCGGTGTATTCTATACAATTGAAAACTTACTAAGTATTTTTATTCGAAATGATGGCAATCCAAAACTTGCGATGATGGGCTTAATCACTACATCTGTGTTAAACATTATTTTTAACTACATCTTTATTTTCGTACTCAATTACGGCGTAACTGGCTGTGCCTTAGCTACAGCACTCTCCACAATAATCGGTATGTCGGTGCTTTGCCTACACTTCTTCCGAAAGCAATCCGAATTAAAATTTGTCCGTACATTTTTCAGCCTGACTGATTTAAAGAAAATATTCGCTATAGGGCTACCAAGCTTTATCGTTGAAGCCTCCGTCGCTGTAATGGTTATTTTATATAATGTGACATTTTTACACTATTTAGGTTCAGATGGAGTTACCGCCTACGCGATGGTTAACTATATTCATACCGTACTATTAACAGTGTTCCTTGGTATCGGTATGGCCCTACAGCCACTAGTTAGTTATCATCACGGTGCGAGGTTAATTGAGAGATTAACAGCATTATTGAAAATAGGTATTGCCACTGCATTTATGATAGGTTTAACTACTGCCATAATTGCTACGTTATTCCCTTCTCAGCTAATTGCATTATTTGGTGATAGTACGCTGGACATCCGCAATATGGCTACACAAGGCTTTGTACATTTTGCAATTGGGTATGTATTCCTTGGTGTGAACATGGTATTTGCAGAATTCTTCCAATCGATTGAAAAAATACGTCTTGCAACAACTATTATGTTACTTCGCAGTATTTTATTATTTATCCCTGCTCTCGTACTATTGCCTAAATTACTTGGCCCACAAGCTATTTGGTGGACATTCCCTGTTGCAGAAGGTATTACCGCATTGCTAATTTTTATATTTATGAAGAGAAAACCGTATCCGATTTTCTCAGAAGCAAGCTCATTAAAATAAAGCACATAAATGAAGTTAAACCCCCTTCGATACAATAATCGAAAGGGGTTTAGCTTTTGAACGAAAGCTTTATTCAATTTATTTATCCTCTTGTATTTCCATTGCCTTTTGTAGTTCATCCTCTGAGGACGTAACTCCCAGAATATCGAGCAGGAACATGAATAATGGAATACCAATAATTAATCCCCATACACCGAGGAAATGCTCTGAGAAGAGAATGACGATGAATGTATAGAAAATTGGAAGATTTGTCTTGGCAGACATCAGCTTTGGATTTAAGAAGTATGCCTCCATAGCATGCAGTACCATAACAATAACTAAGATATAGACGATGTACATTGGACCACCGATACTGTATGCAATTATAGTTAGAGGAATCAAGGACATGATGACCCCTGCAACTGGCACCAATCCCAGTATAAAGAGCATAATCCCCAGTGCAATTAAATGCGGGAAGCCCATAATGTATAAAGCAATAACAGATAAAACACAGTTGATAGAGGCAATAATGAACTGCGCCTCAATCACTTTACCGAAAGAACGAATGAATATCTTTGAGAAATAATGTAATTCATCGTAGAGATGGCTCATTTTGCTATCTTTAAATTTTGCTGTAAATTCCGTAATACGTTTCTTCTCAAGTAAAATAAACAAGCTCAAAATCAGTGCAATGAATATATGCAAAATGATTTTACCAATATTCGTAAGATTTTTCAGCGTAAGGTCTACACCCTGCTCTAAATATTTACCCAGTTCGATCTTATCAAAGGTTGGAGCTAAATACCTTGCAATCTCGTTATCATTTGGGTTGAGACTAAAGCTAGCAATAAGATCAAAGAGCTGTGTTATTTGTTGAGTTACGACAGGTAAATACTTGTAGATAATAGCCACAATACCTGCGACAAGTAAAAGATAGAGGGTAACTGTCACAGCCTTCTCGTTCATTCGTGTGTATTTTCTAATCTTTTTTGTTGTCTTCGTGGTAAGTTGATTCATCAAGTAAGTAATAATGAATGTGAGAAGAATAAGATTAATCATACTTCGCATCAAATATAGTGCAATAGCGATCCCAACTAGGATTATAAAACGTTTAAATCCGTGGCTTCGAAAGAAATTACTCATGTATTCACTCCTTCTACAAAACGGCTTCGCTGCCTTTACTGCCTGGGTTTCGCTATCAAATGAACATAAGCAATTAATAAATTGATGTAAAACATTACGTATCATTCTTATGTAAATGCCCCCTTCATTGGACTATTATTCCCATTATCACTTAGAAAAAGACTTACATGCATGCCGCTTTATAAGTCTTATAAGAAATAAATAAATCCAAGGAGCGAAAAGAATTGTATGTCTTATCAAATCAGAAATTAATGATAGTACTTTTGCATTTTATTGAAAGCTGTATCAGCGTTTATAAGCCTTAATTCTATTATTCTATTATAACCCTTTGAACACTATCATAGCCAATGTAAGTTCTTTTGAGATGGTATTAAAATTATAATTTTTTTCTTTAGTTTCGGGTCTTCGCCAAAGTATTCACTTGACTCCAGGAGGACGCTTTTCACGAGGTCTGAGCCTCCCTCCGGTTCCATGTGCTTTCATTCCTTTCAATCAAGAACAGATTTGGTATTGCTCCTTAGTGTCAGTATGATATTCTTATTAAAATTTTAAACTGAAAATAATAGAAAAGACGGAATTTGTGAAAATTCTAAGAACCTCGAAGGACATTCATAATAAATTGCTCCCTATGAACATCAAATTGAAGTAACGGGTCCATAGAATATCTGGACAAATAGGATGGAGAAAGATGGGACTGCACCCGAAGTGCTATTAGCTCAAATGAAGTTAGCATTAGAAATATCCGCAAGAGTCTTGAAAATGCACATATGGAACTTCAAGATTTAACGAAGATAGTCTTTTTACTTATTTGGGGAAATTAATACGGCACAAAGAAAGCAAATTATAAATGACTTTCTTGGCGATGCCTTCTGCAAAATCAGCGCCTGGGCATATAAGGGAATTTAACTTATACTATGTTGTCATTAACAAGAATGTGCGTCCAGATCTATATTAAATTTAGTTAGAAAAACACCTCTTTAGAGCAAAAGAGGTGTTTTTCTCATTTATAGATCTTCATTTTTAGAGCCTATTTTAGCGTGCTTGTACCCATAGACTATGTATATAACTAAACCTATCGCTAACCAAATCATAAAGCGCACGATAGTAAATAACGGCAGACTAAATATTAATACAATACATCCGCCAACCCCTATAGTTGCTACAAGCCATAGCGCAGGTACTTTGAATACACGTGGTTGATCTGGTCGTGTATAGCGAAGAACAACGACACTAACTGTTGTTAAAGCAAAAGCAGTTAAACCGCCGATGTTAGCAAATTCCGCTAATTCTCCGATTGATAAAAATCCTGATAAGAGAATACCTGTTCCAACCACAATTACAGTTGATAATACAGGTACCCCTGTTTTTTTATTTGTTTGTGCAATACGTTCTGGCAGAAGCCCATCACGGCTCATTGCAAACAACACTCGCGTCGCACTGGTTGTATTTGCAATCATCGTAGCAAGCAATCCAAAAATAACTGATACTGCGATGATCGCACCTCCCCACTGAATACCAACAGATTGTAATGCATACACTGTAGGATTTGGAACATCCAATTCAGGGAATGGTACGATACCTGTTAATACTAGTGCAACAAATGCATAAATAAGTGTTAATACACTCAAACCACCAATTAAAGCTTTTGGTATTGTTTTTTGTGGATTTTTCACTTCTTCCAGAACAGTTGTTACACCATCAAATCCAGTAAAGGCAAAGAACACTAATGCCGCTCCCGCCATTACACCTGACCAGCCAAACGGTGTAAATGGTGTCCAGTTTACAGGGTTAACGTGAAAAGCCCCGATAGCAAGGAATAAGACAATCGCGCCGACTTTTGCCATTGTAAATAACATATTTGATCGACCAACATTTTTAATCCCGCTCATTGCAATCCAAGCTACAATAAGCCAACCAGCCACAGCAGGTAGATTTACAACCCCACCATGAGCAATATCTTTTGTTAAAATTCCTGGCAAGTGAATACCCACAGATTGTAAAAATGAATCGACGTAGCCACTCCAACCAACTGCGACTGTACTAGAAATAACGATAAATTCCAATAGTAAATCCCAACCGATGATCCAAGCAATAACTTCACCTAACGCAATATAAGAATAGGTGTACGCGCTCCCTGCGACGGGCGCCATCGCTGCGAATTCGACATAGGCTAATCCAACTGCAATTGTTACAAGTCCCCCAATTAAGAAAGAAACAACAACACCAGGACCTGCATGTAGAGCAGCTGTAGTTCCTGGCAGTACAAAAATTCCAGCTCCTATTGTAGCCCCTAGTACATACAGCAATAACTGTAACGACCCTAGTTCACGCTTTAGTTTAAAACGTTCGACTTCAGTTATTTTATTGGCTTGCTCGATCGACTTCCTTCGTAAAAAATCCGCCATAATAACCACTCCATTTCCAATAAAAAGCTAATTTATGCATTTTTACTAATAATCAGTATATTAGCTATTTTTTCTAATCGAGTCAACATTTAGATTATTATAGCAATTTATCTGTTACTAGAAAACGAGTTAATCGACGCATTCTTTTATATAAAACTTTTATCATACTATTTTACTGGAATTGTGACGATAGCTGATGATTCAACTTCCATATATGGTGTTTCTAAAATATGAATAATTGGTTTCCCAGCATTCGTCTGATAAGACACTTGAAATTTATTTGGTCCTTTTGCATGAGCATACTCTGTGATTAGGCTTTCACCCGATTCCGACTTAACATCAATAGGTATTAGATTCTCATTATAAGGAAAATCACTATCGACATAGAAAGACAGCGTAGCTTCCTGGCCCTGATTTGTCACATCTGTGATAACCAAATCCCCCATCTCACCTTGTGAGATTCGTTGCGGTAATGTATCAGCAAGTGGAACAATTACATCTTTAATTTCAGCGCCAAACGGGCGGAAATAGTAAGCAATCTTTATTTCAGTAATATTTTTATTTAAAGGCTCTACTAAGTACATATAAGTTGTGCTTTTGTCATCACCACTTCCTGATTGATGCAACACTGTCAGTGGGGTTCCGTTTTGGTCCATTATAGTAGCCTCTACCCCGGCCTTTTCGGAGAACAATTTATCCATAGTAGCAGCAAATTTCACCTTTATTTTTGTCGATGTTGTTGAAGCCTCCACACTTTCTACACCAAATGGGATGTCATTAACTTTCCCTGATTGACCAGCTACTAATTTATGACTATCATTTTTTACTTTTTTGATAGGTGTAGAGAATACCCATTCTCCTTCTGTTGATCCTACTTGTAAAAATTTTAACGTTAAATCAAATTCATCGGGTAATTCTTCGTTGATAGGAAATTCCCATAAACCACGAAATCCATCTTGATCTTCTAAGACCCGTAAACTTTCCCCCGTATTGAGTTCTCTCCCATTAACATACAAAAAGCCTGGTGCTATATCCATATATTCTGGCATTGAAAAAATCACATTCAAACGTGTACCATCATATACAATCTCCTCCACTGTAATGGCTATGCCGTTACTAGTTACTGTTTTATTTAATTTCACCTTATTCTCATCAGAAAGCGCCGTTTGTAGCCCTTTATCATATTCTACGATATTATACATAAAGCCAATAAGTGGCACATCTGCTAGGACATTTGCCATTTTAGGAGAGATAAAACCAGAACCCAAAATCAAAGCTACGCTCGCTATACTGGAAACAATTGCAGTTTTCCAGACTTTTTTGCTTTTTTGCTTTTCTGGGCGCATTCCTTTTTCAATAGCTTGATCAAGTTTTTCTACTGGTACGTCAATGTTATTTATGACTTCTTTAATATTGTTCTCCATAAAGCTCCCCCTCCTTGTTTAGATATTTTTTTAACTGCTGAATACCTCTATGCACATTCGTTTTGACTGTCCCCTCTGGACAACCTAATAAATCTGCAATTTCTTTTATTTGCAAATCTCGATAGTATCTCAATAAAATAACGGTTTTATATTTTTCCTCTAACTGTTCAATGGCTTGTAATAAATCTAGCTTTTCATCGTTAGTTGAAATTTGTTCTTGCTCCAGCTGTTGTTCAAGGAGCGGAACAATCTTTTGATTTTTACGTAGCATTTCTAATGCTGTATTTATCAAAATTCTCATCAGCCACGTGGCAAAATACTGCTCCTCTTTCACTGTATGGATATTGGCATACGCCCTTGCTATTGTCTCCTGCACCACATCTAATGCATCATTTTCATTTTTCATATAAATATAGGCCATCTTATATAGTTTTACTTTTTCTTCCTGTAATAGCTCTATGAACGCTTGATTATTCCCTTTTTTCGCATCTGACAATAATGACTTCACTTGCAATTTTTTCACCATCCTTTCTTGTTTCTATATGTTAGATGCTGTAAATATGTAAATCGTTTCAATAAAATAAAAAACGCGGGCATAAAAATTCTCCTCTAGAAAGTATATCTAAAGGAGGATTAAGGTAACTGCAATCATTCCCCAATCTAGTAACACAATATTAAAGATGATATTGTACAAACTATATAGAAGTTAGGAGAGGACAAAATGGATTCCTATGAAGTATCGACATTAAAAAAAGGCCTTTTGATTTTAGATATATTACGTCAAAAGCATTCTCTTACATTAACTGAAATTATGGAAGAATTATCAATGAATAAGACGTCCGTTTTTCGCATGCTTTATACGTTAGAAAAAATGAATTATGTTCTTAAATATAATAAGTATTATCAATTAAATCCGCATATTTTCAGGGATGAGCACTTATATTGGCACAAAGATATCCAATGGGCGTCTCTCGTAGCGCCATATCAATTAGCCCGCCAAGAAGAAATAACTACTTATATTGGTATTTTGGAAGATGGTGAGATGGTGATAAAAAATGTAATAAGGGAGCCTTTTGAACAGCCTGCTTTTCATGCAATCGATACTCGGACACCTATGCATTCAAGCGCGCTAGGAAAAGTAGTATTAGCTCATCTGTCACCTAAAAAACAACGTGAACTATTAAATAGTATTGAACTTAATACCTTTACAACAAAAACTTTCTATGATTATGGTCTATTGATTCCTCATTTACAGGTCATTAAAGCTCAAGGTTATGCTGTTGATAATGAAGAAACGAATGAAGGTAAATGTTGTATTGCCGTTCCGCTTTATGTGAATGAAGAAGTCATCGGGGCAATTGCTTTGCACGGTTCGACGAATCAAATTAAGAAAACTGCCATTCGGTCATTTGCAAAAAAGTTAGGCGAGGCAAGTCAGCAATTGACGGAAGAAATTCATTATCTTTTAGCATGATGCTAAGGCCTTTGGGAATTTTTTATTCGCCCTTTATTTGCAATTAAAACGCACTTGTTTCTATATATGAAACTATAACGATGTATGTTGGTAAAATATTTTTTTTACTCTATTCTGTTTACAGAACAACGAGGAGGTAGGAATATGAAATTTCATACTTTTAAAAAAACAAATATCAAGATTTCCGAAATTGGTCTTGGGACAAATGCTGTAGGTGGACATAACTTATTTGAAAACTTAAATGAACAAGATGGGAAGGAACTAGTCTCAGCTGCACTTGACTTAGGGATAACTTTTATTGATACAGCAGACGTTTATGGAAAAGGGCGTTCAGAAGAACTTGTTGGCGAAGTATTAAAAAAATACTCCAGGGAGGATTTCGTTTTAGCAACAAAGGGAGGTAGGCATTGGTTTGAGGATGGTTCAGTAAAAACAGATAATCATCCGCACTATCTACGTGGTGCATTCGAAAGTAGCTTGAAACGACTACAAATGGATTATGTAGATCTTTACTATCTACACTTCCCTGATAACGAAACTCCTCTTGCGGAGGCGATTGGTGAATTGTCACGCTTAAAGGAAGAAGGAAAGATCCGAGCAATAGGCATTTCAAACGTAACATTAGAGCAACTTATAGAAGCAAATGTGCATAATGAAATTTCTGTCCTACAATCTCCTTACAATATGTTAAATCGTTCAGGAGAACAGGATTTATTGCCATACTGTATAAAAAATGAAATTTCATTTATTCCATACGGTCCACTTGCATATGGCCTACTTGGTGGAAAGTATACAAAAGACTTTAAGCTAGGTACTGGGGACTGGCGAATTTCGAATCCTTTATTCCAAGGCGAATTATTTGAACAAACATTAGTAAAAGTAGAAGCTTTAAAAGGAATTGCAGAGGAAAAGCAAACGACATTACCAAATCTAGCGCTTGCTTGGTTATTAGCCCAAGATGGCGTTGATGCAGTTATTCCAGGTGGGAAACAAAAAAAACAAGTGGCCAACAATGTGAAAGCATCTGATGTCCTATTAACAAACGAAGATTTAGTGAATATAGAGAGAATTTTAATATAAGTTTAGAACACAAAAATGCGAAAATGCTGTTATATCAACATTTTCGCATTTTATTTTTAATCGGGACGTTCTATCTCAAATATATCACCAATTTTTGCGTAATTTGAGCCTGCTAGTCTGCTAACTGCTTTTAGTTTTCTTGGATCAATTCGCCCTTCATTATAAATGGTCTCATCTATATGATATTGTACGACTTCACCAATAAACAAATCACCTGTCTGTTCGTCACCATTCATTAAAGGAATCGTCTGTACTAAACAGCATTCCATTCGAACCCTTGCTTCTTGAATACCTGGTACAGATATAAGTTGGCTATCGATTAATGTAAATTGTGCTCGATCAATTTCACTTTCAGTTACAGGTAAGGAAGCTGCCGTTTCATTCACCTGCTTAACATTATCCTCATCTACAATATGCACAACAAATTGCTGCTGATGATGGATATGGCGAGCGGTATCTTTTAAGCGCCCATTTGGTCTTTGAACGGCTAGAGAAATCATCGGTGGATTGGAAGACACGATATTAAAAAAACTAAAAGGTGCACCATTGATAATCCCTTGCTCTGACTTTGTCGTAACAAAGGCAATAGGTCTCGGAATAATACTGCCAATCAATAACTTGTAATTCTCACGTTCCGTATTTTTCTTAGGATCAATTGAAATCAAACGTCCCATCTCCTTTAATCAAGCGCACGCACTTTGATTGGAATTAATGTTCTTTCCAATTGTTCACGATGCTGTTCGTATTGAGATGGTAACATTAGTTGGCTACCCATTGTCTCAGGTGTCTCATCATGAGCGAATCCAGGTGGATCTGTCGCAATTTCAAATAAAATCTCACCGGGTTCACGGAAATAAATCGCATTAAAATAATTACGATCTTTCACTTCGGTTACATGTTGTCCATGATTCATTACATACTCTTGCCATTCTAGGTGATCCACATTATCCTGTGCTCTCCAGGCAATATGATGAACTGTTCCAACGCCCATTTGACCGCGCATACCAGGAACAACTTTTAAATCTACTGTATTGCCAATATCTGCGCTGGATTTGTAACGAGTATACTCGCCTTCTGTTGCTACTTTTTCAAGCCCCATAACTTCAGTTAAGACCTTTGCTGTCTCTTCTGGATGACTTGAATACAGTGTTGCACCGCCAAATCCTTTAATTGCAACCTCAGGAGTTACTTCACCAAATGTCCATTCATTCAATTCACCTGCTGCACGTGCAACTAATTCAATATGAAGTCCGTGTGGATCATCAAATTGTACTACTTGTTCACCAAAGCGTTCAGCTTTTTGGAATGGAATAGTGAATTTTGCAAGACGATTAATCCAAAATGGTAGTGCTCCTTCTGGTACAACATAAGTAGTTACGCCAACTTGACCATCACCAATACGACCTTGATAAGCATTTGCCCATGGAAAGAATGTAATAATTGTACCAGGTTTACCACCTTTGTTGCCAAAGTAAAGATGATATGTGCCAGGATCATCGAAATTTACCGTCTGTTTAACTAAACGCAAGCCTAATACACCAGCATAAAAATCAATATTTTCTTGTGGATGCCCTACAATGGCTGTGATATGGTGAATACCCGCAGTATGTTTTTTCATGTTAACAAGCCCCTTCATGACTAAATGTATTTTCTCACCTATACTTTACCCAATACCGTTCTACCTCAATCTTTAAACAGGATTATCGAATTGTATATAAAGCTTTTGACCAAGGAATTAGTTGGTCTAACATTTGGTTAACAGAATCTGTTTGCACTTCTTTTGGTTTAAAATCAGTACCATTTTCAAAGTCTGTGAATAGTGACAATGCTGGATGTACACGGACATCTGCAATTAAAAGTTCGCCCATAATACCACGTAAATGTTCAGCTGCTCGTGCACCACCTACAGAACCATAAGAAACAATACCTGCAGCTTTGTTATTCCATTCTTCACGTAAATAATCTAGTGCATTTTTTAGAGCACCTGTAATAGAGTGATTGTACTCTTGTACGATAAATACAAATCCATCTTGTTTTGCAACAATTTCTGACCAAGCTTGAGCGCCTGAAGCGTCTTGCCCTGGTTCACCTAGTAAAGGTAATTTGTAATCTGCGATATCAATAATTGTATAGTTTGCATCTCCACGTTGATCTGCGATTTCTTTTACCCATTGTGCTACTTGTGGACTTACACGACCTTCACGTGTTGATCCGATAATAATCCCGATATTTAATTCTGCCATTGTTTTTTCCTCCTCTTTTTTTGAAGCAAATAATTTATTTAAAAAACCCATTATGATTACCTCCTTATGATGTAAAAAGTTAAACTTTCACATGGGTTAAAAGGTTCGAATTCATTTATCTTGAATTTAGTTATCTTGAATTCGAGATAATAATAACACGATGGTTTAATTTACGTCAACAAGTTTGTTTAAGTTTTAAAAAAAGCAGAGATGCTTGATAACAGCATCTCCGCTTCAGTGTGTAAAAATTAATATGGCTCCTCACTATAACGTGGGTTGATTTCCGTTCCGACTGGGCGCTTTCCCGGGGGCGTCCGATGAGCCCCAAGGAGTCGCCCAGCCTCCACTACAATCAACTTTTTATAAAATACATACGTCATCCTCAACTTTTGGTGATTAACTTTTAAGATGTAGAAATAAACTTTTGCCTCCGAGAATATCATTTACAACTAATGCAGTGACTCCGCATTGTCCTTTGTAGGATTATCTATACTCCATTTCGAGCTAGATTGAATGGACCAGGATTTTTTAAAAGCTCTTAATAGATCATTTTCTGTATACATTCCTCAGCGCCCTTTTATCAATATTTGTATTCAAAATGGTATGTCATCGATTTTAATAGGTGTTGTTCTACCTAAAATCCAATCTTCTTTGATTGCACCATAAACGATACTATCTGTTACAGTACCATCTGCATTTTCCCAAGCATTTCTTAAATAGCCCTCTTTTACAAAACCTGCTTTCGCAAAACATTTTCTCATACCGATATTATCAACTCTCGTATAACCCTCGATACGAATCTTATCTTTTTCTCCAAACAGGTAATCTTGTAACCAAAGGAGTGTTTTTACTCCGTATCCTTTTCCTCTAAAGCGTGTATCTAAACGGATATCGAATAATGGGATCGTATCACTTATGTCATGAATGATCATAATCCCGACCTTTTCTTCATTATCAATTATCCAATGCGTTTCGCGATCGCTGTGATAGTATCCTTCTGCATACCCTTCTCGAACGGATTCCTCTTTCACATATTGATCAGTATGATAAATCCACTTGTTTTGAGTTAATAACTCCACTAAATCTTCAACTTCATCTCCTAAAAGTTTATATTCCATTCATACCATCCTCCAATGAATAAAATAGGGCTCATTTCTATAACGTGGGGTTAGATTAAGTAGTGTACAATGATACGTTGCTTTTAAATTCTATGTTTTTCGAATAGTATTCACAACAAATATCATATACTTTAAAGAAGTGTATTTTTTTGGTTAATCACCAAAAGACAGGGACGACATTTGTTAAAATGTTTATCATGTATATAAGTTGATTGGAGCGCAGCAAAGCGGCAGCTACAAATGTTTTCTGTAGCGAAAGCAAAGCGGCAGCTACAAAGCGCCCAGTCGGAACGGAAATCAACCACACGCTTTGGTGATAGGCTATATTTTTGTTAAATTTACTTCATGGATTAAAGTTCATGACTATGAAATTATGAAGGGAAAACTTATAAAGGAAATAGGTGAAAACAAAAATGAAAACAATCCCCATATATAAAGCTATATTAGTATGTTTATTATTAATTCCGTTCAATCTATTTCTACCAGTCTCGCAAATTTCCGCCGCAGAAAAAGACATTAAGAGTACTATAGACAATTACGTTGAAAACTATTTGAAGGAGCAGCGTATTCCAGGGGCATCTATTGCTATTGTTCATAAAAATGATATCTTTTACTCCAAATCGTGGGGCGTAACAGGAGAATCTGAAGAAAAAGTAACTACTGAAACTCCATTTGCAACCGGCTCTATTAGTAAATCATTAACAGGCTTAGGCATCATGAGATTGGTTGATGCAGGTATCATTCAATTAGATGATCCCGTTCAAAAGTATATGCCTTGGTTTACTCTGAAAGATAAACAAGCCGCTTCCCAAATAACAATTAAACATTTACTTACCCAAACAAGTGGGATAAGCACTTATTCAGGTTTATCTATATCAGACAATGAATCTAATGATTTGAGTGCTATAAAGGAAAATGTAGAAAGTTTATCGAATGTTAAGCTGACTGCTGCACCAGGAGAAAAGCATCAGTATAGTAATGCTAACTTTTCTATTCTTGGCGCTCTCATCGAAGAAGTGACCAATCAAACATTTTCTGAATATATGGAGGAACAAGTTTTTTCTCCATTAGGGATGAAAAATGCAGCCGCTAATAGTAGCATGGCCTATGAAAAAGGATACTTATCTGGCTATCAATCATGGCTTGGTCATCCTGTAAAAAGCACAGTCACCTATGATAATGGAGGGACACCGTATGGATATATAACGGCAAGTGCATCAGATTTGGTGCAGTACATTAAACTTCTTAGTCAGCATAAGCATAACAATTTTTTAAGTAAAAATGCGATGAACCTTTATATATCGCCTTTTGTTCAAACTAGTAAATATCGATATTACGGCCTTGGTGTACGCATCTCCTATCCAGAATCTAAAGAAGAAATGATTTGGCATTCTGGTTCAAATCCTGACGCACGCTCAGAAGTATTTTATATACCAGAAACCGATTGGGGCGGTGTGATTCTCACTAACAAAAGTCATATATTTGAGGAAAAGTCACTTCTATACTTGAAACAGGGGATTATAGATATTTTAAATGGAAAAGAGCCCGTTGACGCACCTAAATATAAGCCAACATTTCAAGTCATAATAATTGCTATAATATGTTTACTTTTCGTGATGTTTATTTATCTTTTAATAAAAGTTAAAGCTAAAAAGGTGAATAAAAGAGGCGTGTCGCGTATATTCGGTTTTATACTTTTAGTTTTGGCCATTATCTCAATTCCATTATTAAGCTATAAAACAGAAACACCTTGGCACACTATTAGATATTTCGCTCCTGATATTGCATTTTTGACTATAATAGTAGTTACTCTTTTAACATTGAATGGCTTATTATCTATATATATTTCATTTAAACGACGACAAAAAAGACAACTTCTCTAAGTAGGAGTTGTCTTTTTTAGTTTTATGTTTGTATTATCGAGGAAAAAGCTTTTATCTAAAATTGATTATTTATTGCCCTGACCGTAACCTGCTTCCGAGGCCATAGCATCAGCTTTCGTAACATGTACTGTACCAAATGGATGGTTAGGAGGAGCGTATATCGAATAAAGCTTTAGTGGTACATTTCCTGTATTTGTGACGTTATGCCATGTTCCAGCAGGCACTACTACAGCATTATTTTCATAGACCTTTTTTTCATAGTTTAAATTACTTTTACTTGGGCCCATCTGAGCATACCCCTCACCCTGTTCAATATATAAAAATTGGTCAACATTTGGGTGTACTTCTAACCCGATATTATCACCAACATTTATACTCATTAAAGTAATCTGTAAGTTCTTTCCTGTCCAAAGAGCCGTACGATACGTATCATTTTGCTTAGCCGCATTTTCAAGATTGATGACAAGTGGCTGAGCTCCATAATCTTTTAATTCAATACTTCCATCATTGGAAAAACGAGAAGGTTCCGCGCTGTTCGCATACCCTATCTGATAAGGAGGTGTCCAATAAACAAGCTGATCTCCGTAGTTATACATAGGCATGTTTCCGTAATAAGGAATGTAGTACATTTTCTCAATCCCCTCACACATTATAAGAATATCCTATGCAACTTGCTAAGGGAATGTACTTCAATTGCAAACATCATAACACTTTGAACTACCAATAGCTTTAAGGAATTTACTTGTTACAAAGGGTCTATATATCAAAATTCTCTTAATGAATTAACGATGCTCTTAAAGTAGTTATTCCGTTTTCTAAATACCCCTTTAAGCAAGTTAATGTATACACCCAGCCTTCTTTTTGTTCCATCATTTTTGCTATTACGTCCGGGTTTTCTTCCTTTAGTCCTGATTCAACTACTTTAATAACTGTATTTGAATCCTCGCCTGTAAGTGTAATTGTAACCACCGTTCCGTTCCCATGTTCTTCTCCCCAAGTAAACACAATAGTCCTATTTATCTCGATATCAAGCACAGTAATAACAACCTCTGCTTTATACTCATCATATTTTAAAGTAAGCTTTTTCTCCTTTTCCCATCTATCTGAACTACTTGAGAACCAAAAGTTCCCGATTTTATCTGGAGATACAATAGCTTCAAATACCTCACTGGCAGGCTTATGGATTTTTAATTTGGTAATTATGTTAGTATTCATTATTAATCATCATCCTTTTATCAATTATGCTCAGCACAAAAACATTTGCTGAAAGAAGTTAAACTCTTTCTAGAATTTCCCCATTTCCTTCTTTACTATTCTCACACAGTTTTTTATTCGCCATTAGTAAGGTTATATTTTGAAAACGTAGTATAAAATAAGGTATGATTCTCCAAAATGAAGAAATGCACTTCGTGAGGTATGTTTAACACTAGCCTTGTAAACATTTTCTTCAATTCGATATTCCCCCTGATAAAGGACATACTAACAATTATAGATTTATCACAAACGAACATTCCAAAAAGTATATAAAATGACTAGAACTTGATATAGTATGTATTTAGGAAATAATCAATTTGTTTTGGTGGTGTATATATGAAGAAGTTCAGTATGGATTTTTTAATGATTACGGTCGGAGCGCTGCTTTTTGCACTAGCTGTAAACTTATTTGTTATACCTAATGATTTAGGTGAAGGTGGCGTAACAGGTGTAACAATCATCTCCTATTATTTATTTGGATGGTCGCCAAGTATTGTGAGCCTTGTGTTAAACGCAGCTTTATTAGTAGTTGGCTATAAATTTTTAAGTAGACAAACGACTATTTATACGATTATTGCAGTATCCCTTCATTCACTGTTTTTACATTTAACAGAATCGTGGTCGATTTCTTCAAATGAAATTATCGTGAATACTATTTTTGGTGGAGTGTTCGCTGGAGTTGGCATAGGCTTAATCATAAGAGTTGGTGGAACAACAGCAGGTTCAACAATCTTAGCTAGAATGACAAACAAATATTTAGGCTGGAGTATTAGTTATGGTTTATTGTTTTTTGATTTAATTGTTGCTTTTTCATCTTATTTTATTATTGGGGCAGAAGCATTAATGCTTACTATTATTATGCTTTATATTGGAACAAAGGTAATGGAATTTGTTATTGAAGGTGTAAATCCCAAAAAAGCCGTTACGATTATTTCGAAAAAACCAGAAGAGATTGCCAGTCATGTGAATGGTTTTATGAATCGAGGCGTGACGGTCCTATCAGGTCATGGTTATTATACGAAGGAGCAAAAAGAAATTCTGTATATTGTCATTAGTAAACAAGAAGTTGTAAAACTGAAGAAAATCGTCAAAGAAATAGACTCGGATGCTTTTATTGCTATTCACGATGTACGAGATGTCTTTGGACATGGATTTATTGAATTATCTAAGGCGTAATTAAGAAACTGAGAAAACACCTTTTGTTGAAAATGGGTTTATCCTTATCAACATAAAGGTGTTTTTTTATTGAACTTTTAGCTACCCATACTTCAATGATCCCCATCTCCCCTAACCTGTAGGGAAATTTCAATAATCCTATCTAAAAGTTTTGTATAAGTAATTCCTGCCGAGGATGCGCTTTTCGGCAGTAAGCTGTTTTTTGTCATCCCAGGCAATGTGTTAACTTCCATGACATATGGGATTCCATCCTTGAGCATCATATCGATTCTGGCATAAACACTGCATTTTAATGCGCTATAGCAACCTTTTGCGGCTTCAGCAACACGTTCATGTATGGCAGGCGGAAGTTCTACTACCTCCTCTATCGTAGCGGCATCCTCATATTTCGCTTTATAGTTAAAGAACTGCGCTGTATGGCGAATTGAAATAACCGGTAATAGCTCCCCGTCCAAAATGGCGCATGTTATCTCTTCACCCTCTATATATTTTTCAATAATGATTTCTGCATCCCATTTGAATACTTCCGCAACTGCTGTTAGTAAGGCATTCTTATCGTTTACTATTTTTACCCCTACACTGGAGCCACCCGAATTAGGTTTAACTACTAACGGATACCCCATTTTATCTAATTCATCTAACTGAAGCTCCTCGCTATTCGAAAGATAAAGCCAATCCGGTGTCTCAATGCTTTCATAACGTAGAATTTTTTTCGAAATATTTTTATCCATACAAATACTGCTTGAAAGTATACCACTACCTGTATATGGAACACCCATAGTCTCTAGTACACCTTGAATTGTGCCATCCTCTCCAAACTTGCCATGTAGTGCTAATAACGCAATATCGATATCTTTTACCTTTTCGATAAGCTCTGCCGTGTTATTTTCATTTAATTTAATAGCTATGGCTTCGTATTTACTCTTATCTAAATGAGCAATCATCTCTTCTCCTGTCATGATAGAGACCTGCTTTTCAGAGGAAACGCCCCCCATAATAACGCCAACTTTCATATGTTCAACTCCCCATTTCATTTTTCAAGGTATCACCAATAATCTTAATACCACGCACAATATCCTCTTCTTTTAGCCGCGAAAATCCTAGTCGAAATGTGTTACTGCCTTCACCATTGCTATAAAAAACGTCACCAGGATAAAAAACAACTCCCCTTTGATAGCACTTCTTCAATAGTGTACGAGCATTCATTCCTTCTTCTAGCTCAATAAAGAGATGAAGTCCACCATCTCCTGTCATTCTTTTAAAAGGAATGTATTGATTGCACGCTTGACGGGCTAGTTCATATTTTTTCTTATATACGAACTTAGCCTTTTTCAAGTATTTTTCAAAATAACCATCCTGTAAATATTGATAAAGCACAGCCTGATCTAGTGTTGATGTATGAATAGTACGTGCTCTTTTCATACTTTCCAAACAGTGGATAAGTTCTTTATCTGCTAATATCCATCCAACACGTAAGCCAGGAAAAAGAATTTTAGAAAAGCTACTGATATAAATAACATTGTTGCCCTCACCGATAAAAGTCATTAGCGGTGCTAAATGCGAGCCTGAATATCGTAATTCCTCGTTAAAGCCATCCTCAACAATTGGAATTTGATATTGTGAAAAAAGCCTAATAATTTCAGCTCTTTTTTCAGAGGATGTAACAATGCCTGTAGGATTATGATAGGACGGGATGAAGTAGGCAAAATCAAATTCCTTTTCCGATAAGCTTTTCTCAACTTGTTCAATATCGACACCGTCATCCATCATGTCGATTCCGTGGATATCAAATCCATGTAACCGAAAAAGCTTTAATGCTGCATGATGAGTAGGATTTTCGCAAATAACACGTCCAGATTTTTTTGCTAAGGAGGATAATAAAATATCCAATCCCTCGGTAAAGCCATTCGTAATCAAAATATCCTTATTGGAAATATCTACACCCTTCATTTCCATATAGTGAAGAAGGTATTCGATTAAAGGTTTATAGCCCTTTGCGTATCCGTAATTCAAAACGATATCCCCTTCAAGGGACATCCGGGTCAGAAAGGCTCTCTTAAAATTTTCAACATCAAAAAGCTTTTCTTCGGGGGCAACACTATTGAAGGAAATCATCCCTTTTTCCCAGTGAATATCTTGCTTCATTAAATCTAATTCATCCGCTAACAAAGTAACGTTATTAAGCCTCTGCTTCCAATTAAATTCGACAGATGAAGCTTTCAACGTTTCGACTTTTCCTACAAAATTCCCTTTTCCTTTCACAGCATAGATCATGCCCTCTTGCTCTAAATCTGCATATGCATTCAGTACCGTATTTCTACTGACCGATAATAATTTACTAAGTTCACGGGTAGACGGAAGCTTCTGATGCTCCAGCAAGTGTCCCTTCATAATCTTTTCTTTCAAATAATCTTTTAATTGAATATAAACCGGACGATCATTGATAAGCTTAAAATCATTAAACACTTCCTTGACCCCCTTGCTTTATTTTTGCATAACTTTATCTCACTCAAAAGGTCCACAGTATAAGGTTTTTCCCTTCCTAGTGGTATGGTCTGACTCGCAAAAAAATGCAATCCTTCAAAACGAAGAATTGCACCTATTATAGGCTAATTATTATTTTAATTCTTGATCATGAACCGTTGTATATTTAATAAATTCTAATTGAATTCTTTCAAAATATTCTTCGTCTTCATATAGTCTTAAGAGTTGAAAGGCTTTCTCTAAGAAAATTGCTGAGTCTTTGTAGCCAAGATGAAAATGACAAATAGCTTTTCTTGAAAAATGTAGGGCTAGTATATAGTAATTCATTTTTCTTTTATACTGACTTAATGAATCATTAATAATAGAAAGGGCTGTAGAATAATCTCCGCTCATTATTACTAACAGTGACAAATTTATATTAAACGCAGATTTTAATAAATCTGTATCTCTAAAACTATTATATTTGTTTAATCTTTTTAGGACATTTTCTGTAAATTCTATTGCTATATCTACCGGAAATAGAAATAAAACCGTGTTGATCAAACGAATATCACTCAAATACCACTGATCATATTTTGAAATACGCTCCCAAAT